>NZ_JAERJS010000012.1:0-91410 GCF_018257525.1 Tatumella sp. JGM130
CGGTCCGGAAAGACGGAGCGATAAGCGAAGGAACAGCGAGGACTGCGCGAAGGCGTGGATTGTTAAGGCCCGCGCCCTCGGGCCTTAACCCGTCCGCCGCAGCGCGGCTGCTGAAACTCCGCCACTGATGGCGGAAGGAAGATGCACAGAGCCAGACATTTACACGGGGAACCGCTATTCAGAGGTAAAAGGTAATGCCCCGGGCACGGATTGTTAAGGCCCGCGCCCCCGGGCCTTAACCCGTCCGCCGCAGTGCGGCTGCTGAGACTCCGCCTCTGATGGCGGAAGGAAGATGCTCAGAGCCGGACGTTCACACGGGGAACCGTCATTCAGAGGTAAAAGGTAATGCCCCGGCACGGATGATTAAGGGCCGCGCCCTGTGATATTTGTTATCCCTGACTAAGGCTTTTTCAGCCGTAAGACCATCAGCATCCCCGTCAGCAACAGGGCTGCAGAGAAAAACGCTGTTCCCTGTACACCTCTGAAGGCCAGTAGCTGCCCGCCAGCCAGTGCTCCGCCACCGATGGCACCGTTGAAAATTGCCACATAAAGTGCCGACGCAGGCTGTACAGCCTCTCCGGCACTCTGCAGTACCCATGTCTGTAAGCCGACAAAGATTATGGCAACAGCAGCGCCCCACAGTACCAGCAACAGTGTGACACCAGCCACAGGCAATGGCACAATGAATTTTATCCCCAGCAGTATCAGTGCTGAGGCACAGACCAGTAAACCGCCAGCAATTAGTGTTTTTAGATGACGGTCAATCAGCTTCCCGGCAATAACATTTCCTGTCAGTCCGGCAAGCCCTGAAGCCAGCAGTAACGCTGAAACGGAAGAGTCCGGCACTCCCTGAATACCGGTCAGTAAAAGCTGAATATAGGTGAATGCGGCAAAATGGGCGCTGATAATTACCGCTGTCGCCACGTATAATGCAGGGAGTTGCGGATTTCTGAACAGTCCGCGCCATAGATTGAATTGCACTGCGGGTGGTGACGATAACGGAGGCAGTGTCCAGACCAGGGCGAAAGCCGTGATCAGTGATAACAGAGAAATAGCGCTGAAAGCATAGCGCCAGCCCTCTGAACCCGCCATTACACTGACCAGCGGCACGCCAAGTACACTGGCGGCTGACACTCCGCCAAAAATCACCGATGTTGCCAGCCCGAGCTGTTCGGTAGTCACCAGTTGGCCGACGATGCTACCTATGACCGCCCAGAACGCGCCGTGTGCAATGGCTCCGGCTATGCGCGCAGAAATAAATTCTCCCATTGTCTGAGAATGTGCTACCAGAAATGAGGACACGGCCAGTATCAGCATCAGGAGAACCAGTAACGGTTTACGGGGAAACCGGGCTGGCATCCAGGCTGAAAACAGAGCTGCCAGCGCCCCCGTCCAGCCATAGGCTGTTACTGCCAGCCCGGCCCCGGCCTCACTCTGATGCAGTCCGGTGGCTAACATTCCCAGCATCCCTACCGGTGCCAGTTCGCTTGTAACAATAGTAAAAGCGCTGATCCCCAAAGCAATAACTGCCAGCCAGCCACGTACCGCTCGCGGGCCGGCAGATAAAACTATTTCATTATTCATAAATTACCTTCAAAAACCTCAGAGAAACGAATCGGTTGCATTTCAGGCATTGATTCCTTTCATCCCTTCTGCGGTATAACGCTCTCCGGCGATCGGAATAGCCTCAAGCGCGGTCGTCAGTCCGGTTAATTCGGAAACCGTCAGTTGTATATCAAGCGCAGTGATGTTTTCACTCAGATGTTGCGGATTACAGGTACCCGGAATAGGTACAATGTTCTCCCCCTGATGCAGTAACCAGGCCAGAGCTATCTGTGAGGGGGTGCATTGTTTGCTTTCCGCAAGCGAGCTGATCAGCGCTACCAGAGAGTGGTTCTTCGCCAGGTTCCCGGGCTGGAAACGGGGTAACTGACTGCGAAAATCCTTATCGGGCACCGGCTGATGCTGAAATCTGCCGGTCAGAAAGCCGCGGCCGAGTGGTGAATACGCGACAAAACCAATACCGAGAGCTTTACACAACGGCAATACACTGTGTTCAGCCTCGCGGCTCCACAGTGAATATTCGGTCTGTACAGCAGCGACCGGGTGCACGGCATGAGCTCGCCTCAGGGTTTCAGCGCTGACTTCGCATAAGCCAATCTGTCCAATCTTTCCTTCTGCCACCAGTGTCGCCAGCCCCTGCATAGTTTCCTCAATCGGTGTACGGGGATCGATGCGATGCACGTAGTAAAGATCAATGTGATCGACACCGAGACGTTTAAGGGATGCTTCACAACTCTGTCGCGCATACTGCGGGCTATTACACAACCTGCGCCGGTATTCTCCGGGCTGACGAACAATGCCAAATTTAGTCGCCAGTCGGATATCAGGCTTACGGGTACGAATAAACTCACCAATTAGCATTTCGTTATGCCATGGCCCATAAGTATCTGATGTATCCAGAAAGTTAATCCCCTCAGAAACCGCATAATCCAATACCCGCATCGACGCCTGATCATTCCGTGGCCCATAAAATTCACTCATCCCCATGCAGCCGAGTCCCATGGCCGTGACCGTCAGTCCTGAATTTAAATGTCGTAATTTCATTGTGCTCTCCTTATCGGGAGTGCAGTATCATCCTTCCTGAAATGATAAAACAGAGCAGAAACTGGATAGCTGGTTTCCATTAACGGAAAAAGACAATGACTACTTCTTTTCACTGGGACGATATCCGGATCTTTCTGGCCGTCGCCCGGGCTGGCACTCTGAGTGCGGCCGCTGAAACAATGAATATCGGGATTGCCACTATTTCGCGTCGCCTTGAACGACTTGAGAGGTCACTCTCTGTGCCACTTTTCAGCCGTCACCAGAGCGGATATCGCTTAACAGATGACGGGGAAGCGCTGCTTGAACGTGCAGAAGCTCTGGAATATGCGGGCATGGCGCTTGCTGAGCATGCAAAGTTGCAGGAAAATGTTGCCGGAATGGTCAGACTGGCAACTTCAGATAATCTTGCCAGCCATTTCGTGATGCCATCACTGGCAGATTTACTCGGGCGCTACCCCGGCCTGCGGCTGGAAGTGCTCAGTGGTGTACAGTCAGTCAATCTTCACCGGCGGGATGCTGATTTAGCAATCCGTATGGTGAAGCCGGAAGCCGGTCACCTTACATTGAAACGGCTCGGAACAGTGGGTTTCGGTGTTTACGCGGCTGACAGTTACCTGACAGGTGCGGCTAATACGCCGCCGGATGAGACACACTATATTTCATGGGGAGACTCTCACCAGCATCTGCCCGCGGCACAATGGGTAACGCGTAAACTACGCGGTAAACCCTGCCGTGTGGCAGCAAATACCCTGACCTCTCAGGTCTCAGCCGTCAGCGCAGGCCTGGGTTTCGGAGTACTGCCGCATTTTATGGCACGGCAGCACAATTTGCGTTGTGTTGACCCGGATATCGGTGTTGATCAGGTCTTGTGGCTGGTGATGCATTCAGATCTTGCCGGTTCCCGGCGGGTAAGAGTGGTAGCTGATCATCTGATTGAACTGTTTGATGAAGTAAAACATCAGTTACTGTTACCCTGACGTAATTTTACTCACTGCTCTGCCAGAAGTGACAGCAAGGCCCGGACTGAACTCCCGGCTGGCTTTTGCCCTCAGTCCCTGACGATGCTGGCTGACGGCGATGGTTTTCACGTTATATTCCGGCAGTTCGGCTGCAAGACGCGGCGCACCATATTGTTGTTTTGCCGCACTGAACGCCCTGCGAACAGCATTATCGCAGTTAAGGCGGAACGGCTGACGCAGGCTGACCTGGTAACGGCGTTTGAACCAGGCATACCCGCCGCTGCAGGCGATACCTGGACCCGGCACATAGCCTTGATGCTGAACTCAGACTGATATTTTTCAATAAAAGACAGCCTTCATTTCAGGCGCTTCGCGAAGTCTGTCGCGGTCTTTTGGAGAATAGCCAGTTCCTCATCCCGTTCTGTCCGTTGCCGCTTTAACCGGGCATTTTTTGCGGCCAGTTCATTTTCACCTTCTGAAGAAGTGATTTGTTGCTGTTACTTACTGCGCCGGGTACAGAACTGCGATTCGTAAAGACTGAGCTGGCGGGCAGCAGCCACGCCGGGCTGCATCGAGGAATTCAGGTGTGTGTTTGTTTACGGGGCTTCTTGCTGGTTGATGTCGCTTTTGCCATGAGTCACCTCTGGCTGAAAGTTTACTCACTTAATCGTATGCCCACTATTGCGTGTAAGGTCAGACAACGACCTTGAAACTTACCGATATTACGCGGGTAGGATCACTTCCCGTTACTAATCGCTGCCAGACACAAAAAAGCCCGCAGTGACGCGGGCTTAGAGGTACTTTACTGCTTTTACGTGCAGGCTGTTGCCAGACGCGAAATCATTCCCACTCAATGGTGGCCGGTGGTTTACCGCTGATATCGTATACGACACGCGAAATACCATCGACTTCATTGATGATGCGGTTAGATACACGGCCGAGGAAATCATACGGCAGGTGTGCCCAGTGAGCTGTCATAAAGTCGATAGTTTCGACAGCACGCAGAGATACCACCCAGTCGTACTTACGGCCATCACCCATCACACCGACCGAACGTACCGGCAGGAATACAGTAAAGGCCTGGCTGACTTTGTTATACAGATCAGCTTTGTGCAGTTCTTCAATAAAGATAGCATCGGCACGGCGCAGCAGATCACAGTACTCTTTTTTCACTTCACCCAGTACACGGACACCCAGACCAGGTCCCGGGAACGGATGACGGTACAGCATATCGTACGGCAGACCCAGTTCGAGACCGATTTTGCGCACTTCATCTTTAAACAGCTCTTTCAGTGGCTCAACCAGACCCATCTTCATTTCTTTCGGCAAGCCGCCCACATTGTGGTGTGACTTAATCACATGCGCTTTACCGGTAGCAGAGGCCGCTGATTCAATAACATCCGGGTAGATAGTCCCCTGAGCCAGCCATTTCACGTTATTCAGTTTCAGCGCTTCTTCGTCGAAAACTTCAACAAATACGCGGCCGATAGTTTTACGTTTCGCTTCAGGCTCATCAATACCTGCCAGTGCATCCAGGAAACGGTTTTCGGCATTGACATGTACAATGTTCAGCCCGAACTGGTCACCGAACATTTCCATCACCTGCTCAGCTTCGTTCAGACGTAACAGACCATTATCGACAAATACACAGGTCAGACGTGAGCCGATAGCACGGTGCAGTAACAGGGCAGTCACAGAAGAATCAACACCGCCTGACAGACCAAGGATCACATGGTCATCCCCTACCTGTTCACTGAGGCGGGCCACAGCATCATCGATGATTTTAGCCGGCGTCCACAGGGCTTCGCACTGACAAATATCCAGGACAAAGCGTTTCAGCAGCTCCTGGCCCTGACGGGTATGGGTAACTTCCGGGTGAAACTGTACGCCATAAAAACGTTTTTCTTCATTCGCCATAATGGCAAACGGACAGGTTTCGGTACTGGCTACCGTGACAAAGTCATCAGGGATCGCAGTCACTTTATCGCCGTGACTCATCCAGACATCCAGCAGCGGCGCACCCGCCTGGTTCAGGCTATCCTGAATCCCCTTCACCAGCGCACTGTCTGAGGTAATTTCAACCTGAGCAAAACCAAATTCACGCTCAGACGAGCCCTGAACCTGCCCCCCCAACTGCATTGCCATGGTTTGCATACCATAACAAACACCCAGAACCGGAACACCGGCAGTAAATACATACTCAGGAGCACGCGGGCTGTTTTGTTCGGTGGTACTTTCCGGCCCCCCGGAAAGGATAATGCCGTTAGGGTTAAACTGGCGGATTTGTTCTTCGGTGACATCCCAGGCCCACAGCTCACAGTATACGCCCAGCTCACGCACACGACGTGCCACCAGCTGAGTGTACTGAGATCCGAAATCAAGGATCAGGATACGATGTTTATGAATATTTTCCGTCGTCATTACAGTGTTCCAGGCAAAAATTACAGAGCGCCCGGCGATCAGCCAGGCGCGGGAAACAGAAAGAAATTAAGATCCGGTACGGTAGTTCGGTGCTTCTTTGGTAATAGTCACATCATGTACGTGACTTTCAGAAATCCCGGCACCACTGATACGTACAAATTCAGCCCTGGTACGCAGTTCATCAATTGTCTGACAACCGGTCAGGCCCATACATGACCGCAGGCCACCCATCTGCTGATGAATGATCGCTTTCAGATGGCCTTTATAAGCCACACGGCCTTCAATGCCTTCAGGAACCAGTTTATCCGCCGCATTATCCGACTGGAAGTAACGATCAGAAGAACCTTTAGACATCGCACCCAGTGAACCCATACCACGGTAAGACTTGAACGAACGGCCCTGATACAGTTCAATTTCTCCCGGAGACTCGTCGGTCCCTGCCAGCATTGAACCGACCATCACACAGGATGCACCGGCAGCAATCGCTTTGGCGATATCACCAGAGAAACGGATCCCGCCGTCAGCAATCACAGGAATACCGGTACCTTCCAGTGCATCCACCGCATCCGATACCGCACTGATCTGCGGAACACCGACCCCGGTCACAATACGGGTAGTACAGATAGAGCCAGGACCAATACCGACTTTAACCGCGCTGACACCGGCATCGGCCAGAGCTTTAGCCCCTGCTGCCGTAGCCACGTTACCGCCAATGATTTCCAGGTCAGGGTATTTTTCGCGGGTATTACGAATACGCTGTAATACACCTTCAGAATGGCCGTGGGAAGAGTCAATCAACAGCACATCAACACCGGCAGCCACCAGCGCATCAACACGTTCTTCATTACCGGCACCGGCACCCACCGCGGCACCCACCCGCAGGCGGCCATGACTGTCTTTACAGGCATTAGGCTTACGTTCGGCTTTCTGGAAGTCTTTTACCGTGATCATACCCTGCAGATGGAACGCATCGTCAACCACCAGCGCTTTTTCGATACGCTTTTCGTGCATCTTTTGCAGAACCACTTCACGAGAGTCGTTTTCTTTAACAGTAACCAGACGCTCTTTCGGAGTCATGACCGCAGAAACCGGCTGATTCAGATCGGTCACAAAACGCACATCACGACCGGTAATGATGCCGACCAGTTGCTTATCGACATTGACGACAGGATAACCGGCAAAACCATTCGCTTCAGTCAGACGTTTAACTTCAAGCAGCGTGGTGGAAGGCAGTACAGTTTGCGGATCAACGACCACGCCACTTTCATACTTCTTCACCTTACGAACTTCTTCAGCCTGACGTTCAATGGTCATATTCTTATGAATAAAGCCCAGACCACCTTCCTGTGCCAGCGCAATCGCCAGACGGGCTTCAGTCACGGTATCCATGGCAGCGGAAACCATCGGGATATTCAGACGGATATTTTTTGTCAGTCGGGTACCAAGTTCTGCGGTGTTCGGCAGGACGGTAGAGTGTGCAGGAACGAGTAAAACATCGTCAAACGTGAGGGCTTCTTTAATGATTCTTAGCATAGCAATATCTCGGCCTGGGAGTGATAAAATATTGCAGCGGAATTATACAGGGGCAGGACGCTTGCCTCCAGCTTTTTTTATAAAAAAGTCTTGATACTTATTCACGTCACTGTAGTATCGGTTGATTAACCCGCTGATTTATTATTTGATCTTCATCACATGTTGCACGACGAAAACGCCACAATTTTCTCTGTCAGCCGCCTGAATACAACGGTCCGCAAATTGCTGGAGCATGAAATGGGGCGTATCTGGCTGACAGCCGAGATATCCAACTTTACCCGGCCATCGTCAGGGCACTGGTACTTTACCCTGAAAGATGACAATGCTCAGGTGCGCAGTGCCATGTTCCGCAGCAGTAATCAGCGGGTCTCATTTCGTCCGCAGAACGGACAACAGGTCCTGGTTCGCGCCTCGGTTACCCTGTATGACCCGCGTGGTGATTATCAGCTGATTGTCGAGAGTATGCAGCCGGCGGGTGAAGGTCTGCTGCAACAGCAGTTCACCGAGCTGAAAAGCCGCCTGCAGGCGGAAGGCTTGTTTGCCGCGGAGTATAAACAGCCGTTGCCCTCACCTGCCCGTCAGGTCGGGGTAATTACGTCGGCGACCGGTGCCGCTCTGCACGATATCCTGCAGGTACTGCGCCGCAGGGATCCCTCATTACCGGTGATTATTTACCCCACTGCCGTGCAGGGTAATGAGGCCGTACCGGCGATAGTCCGGGCGATTGAACTGGCAAACCAGCGTAATGAGTGCGACATATTAATTGTCGGACGCGGTGGCGGTTCCCTTGAAGATTTATGGTGTTTTAATGACGAGCGGGTTGCCAGAGCCATATTTGCCAGCAGATTACCGGTCGTCAGCGCCGTAGGCCACGAAACCGATATCACTATCTGTGATTTTGTCGCTGACCTGCGGGCACCGACGCCGTCAGCCGCTGCAGAGCTGATTAGCCGTAATCAGACAGAACTGCTTCGCCAGCTGCTGTCAGCACAACAGCAGATGGAAATGGCGATGGATTACTATCTGGCCCGTCGTCAGCGTAGTTTCAGTCAGTTACAGCACCGCCTTCATCAGCAACATCCGCAATTACGTCTGACAAGACAACAAAACCTGTTACTGCAACAGCAGCGTCAGCTGCAGGCGGCGTTACAGCAGCAGTTACAGAAACACAACCTGCGCTTTGAACAGTTGTCACAGCGTTTACAACGCCACCAGCCACAGCCACTGCTTTATCAGGCGGCACAGGACCTGAGTCTGGTTCACTACCGGCTGAGGCAAGCGATGGAAAAACAGCTTAATGGCAGCCGGCAGAGATTTGGCACGCTGGCGGTACAGCTGGAAAGTGCCAGCCCGCTGGCAACCCTTGCACGGGGGTTCAGTGTTACTACCAGCAGTAACGGTGATGTCATCAAAAATACCCGCCAGTTACAACGCGGTGATACCCTTCGCACCCGTCTGAACGATGGCTGGGTGGAAAGTGAGGTCACCGCAACAATGCCGGTCAGCCCGGCAAAAAAAACGCGTAAGCCTTCCTCCGGTCCGGCCAGTCAGTCATAACTGCGGTTAACTCAGCAAGATCGGTCAGGACAATCCCCTGGCCCCGCGGCATACTCCACCGACAGGAGAAAATGCCATGCTGACAGACAAACAACGTTATACCACTGACTACCATAAACGCCTGACCCGGGTGCTGGAATATATCGACAGTCATCTTTGCGAGCCGCTGCTGCTGGAAAACCTCAGCAAAGTGGCCTGTTCTTCGCCTTTCCATTTTCACCGCCAGTTTACAGCCTATGCGGGGATCCCTCCCGGACGCTATATTCAGTTACTGCGCCTGCGTTATGCGTCATACCGGCTGGCATTTAATCCTTACCAGAAAATCACTGATATCGCGCTGGATACGGGGTTTACACATGCTGAATCATTCAGCCGTGCCTTTAAACAGGTGTTCGGAATGACCCCCGGAGAATTTCGTCACCGGCCCGGCTGGCTGCGGTGGTATCAGTGTATGCCTCGCCCCCCGATGATGAGGAGAGAAAACATGTTACAGGTGACGATTGTTAGCGTTGCGGATATACAGACAGCCATGCTGACCCACTGCGGAACACCGGAAGCAATTAACGAAACAGCGACACGGTTTGTTGCCTGGCGGAAAGCGTCCGGTTTATCGCCGGTAAGCCGCAGCCGGACATTTGGTATTGCCCCGGATGATCCGGCATGCTGCGACCCGCAGAGATTCCGTTTTAAGATTTGCGGCGAGGTGACGGCCCCCATCCCCGAAGATAATAGTTATGGTGTCCTGAACAGTACCATCCCGGGCGGCCGCTGTGCGGTAGTCCGGCACCGGGGATCCCACGACCAGCTGACCGGGATTGCGCAGTCACTCTATCGCGACTGGCTGCCTGGCAGCGGGGAGACCTTGCGTGATTTCCCGTTATATTTTCACTACCATAATTTTGTACACCAGGTTTCAGAGCATCAGTTGATCACGGATATTTACCTGCCACTCAGTGCTGAGCAGCCACCCGGCCCCGCCTTACGCCTCAGCCAGCCAGAGCACCCGACTGGATGACAGCAGGCCATGCTGCTGGCAAAAGAAGTCGACCGCGCCGCAGGCTTTCAGTACCTGCAGCGGTGTACGGCATTCAGGACAGTAAGCAACCTTGCGGAAGTCAATACCACAGCGTGGGCAGTGCAGAGCTTCCCCCTGTGTGGTGAGCTCTGACTGACAGTGACAACATAACAAAGCCATATGTATTCTCCTGATCAAAAAAGAGGGCATAACAGCCCTCTTTCCCGATAATTAACGCTTATTCTTTTTCAGATGTGACATCAGACGCTGACGTTTACGCTGCTGGGTCGGCGTCAGTAAATTACGCTTACCTGCATACGGGTTATCCCCTTCCTTAAACTGAATACGGATCGGTGTGCCCATAACATTCAGTGAACGGCGGAAATAGTTCATCAGATAACGTTTATAAGAATCCGGCAGGTCTTTTACCTGATTCCCGTGGATCACCACAATCGGCGGGTTATACCCACCGGCATGAGCATATTTCAGTTTTACACGTCGTCCGCGAACCAGTGGCGGCTGGTGATCGTCTGCAGCCATATTCATCACACGGGTCAGCAGTGAAGTATTTACCCTGCGGGTCGAACTGTCGTAGGCTTCGGTAATTGACTCAAACAGATTACCTACACCACTGCCATGCAGGGCAGAAATAAAGTGAACACGGGCAAAATCAATAAACCCTAACCGGTAGTCGAGGGCTTCTTTAACTTCCTCTTTGATTTCCTGAGAAAGACCATCCCATTTATTGACGACAATAACCAGCGAACGGCCACTGTTAAGGATAAAGCCCAGCAGAGAAAGATCCTGATCTGAAATACCTTCATGAGCATCAATCACCAGCAGGACAACGTTAGCATCTTCAATTGCCTGTAATGTTTTGATGACCGAGAATTTTTCTACCGTATCAGTCACTTTACCGCGTTTACGAACTCCGGCAGTATCAATCAATATATATTCACGATCATCACGTTCCATCGGAATATAAATACTGTCGCGGGTGGTACCCGGCATATCATAAACCACCACCCGATCTTCGCCGAGAATACGGTTCGTCAGGGTTGATTTACCGACGTTCGGACGGCCGACAATCGCCAGTTTGATCGGCAGGGTCGTCGGATCAAAGTCGTCTTCTTCATCTTCCGGAATGGTGTCATTCTCTTCGGCTTCCAGGGCGGCCCAGTATGCCGCATTTTCCTGCTCTTCCGTCAGAGTTTCAATTTCCGGGGTTTCCATCCACGGCTCAAGTACCGCTTCCAGCAGGTTATGCACACCGCGGCCATGGGTTGCAGCAATCGGATGAATATCCCCCATTCCCAGTGAGTAGAAATCAAGTACGGCATTCTCCGGGTCCATGCCGTCAGTTTTGTTCGCCACCAGGAAGGTAGGTTTTTGACGGGTACGTAAATGCCGGGCAATCTGTTCATCGGCAGGCATCACCCCGGCGCGGGCATCGACCAGGAACAGGACGATATCAGCCTCTTCGATGGCCATCAGTGACTGGGCAGCCATCCGGTTTTCAACGCCTTCTTCCATGCCATCGATACCTCCGGTATCAATAACAATATATTCCTGGCCCTCAACTTCTGCGCGTCCGTACTTACGATCACGTGTCAGACCAGGGAAATCCGCTACAAGCGCATCGCGGGTACGCGTTAACCGGTTAAAAAGAGTGGATTTTCCTACGTTGGGGCGTCCAACAAGCGCGACCACAGGTACCATAATAAAGCCTCATTACAAAAAATTTCGACCGAATCCGGAGATTATAACGATTCCTGATGCAGAGTTCAGACTATTCAGCAGAAAATCTTCAGGTCGAAGAAAAACGAAACGGCCCCTGTATCACAGGAGCCGTCATTAGCAGGTATTTCTATACCGTATTTTTAACCGTTACTCAGCGCTTAAACGCGTAAACCTCACCTTTTTTCGCCTGAATAATCAGCTTATCTCCGGCTACAATAGGGTTGGTCTGGAAACCGGAACTGTCTGCTTTCTGCTGAGCAACAAAGCGGCCATCAGCAGTATTGATCCAGTGCAGATAGCCCTCTGCATCACCAACGACCAGATAACCGTCATACAGTACCGGTGCAGTCAGATTACGGTGCAGTAATTCACTTTGACGCCAGATAGCAACACCACCATCAGTCGCGACGGCATCGACACGATCGTTCTGGTCAACCAGATAAATACGGCCATTATCGACAATAATATTTTTTACGCCACCGGTTTCACGTTTCCACAGTACTTGCCCTGAACGCAAGTCCAGCGCGGATAAGTTACCGTTATACGCCAGCGCGTAAACAACCCCGTTAACAATAACCGGCGTTACATCCACATCACTCAGGCGATCAATTTCGGTTGCACCGCCTGGCTGAGAAATACGCTGCTGCCAAATCATCTGGCCCTGGTTCATAATGACCGCACTGACACGGCCGTTATCACCACCGACAATCGCGCCACCAAAAGCAACCGCTGGCGCGGATTCACCGCGTAACGACAGTGCCGGCACATCCAGATTGACCATCCATTTACTGGCGCCGGTATTCTGGTCAAGGGCCTGCAGGATGCCATTGCTGGTATGGATTAATACCAGCCCGTCGCTGACCACCGGGTGCGACAGAGCTTCACCGGCAACCGGCACTTTCCATGCAACTGAACCGTCACTGCTATTCAGGGCAAAAACTTCACCGTGTTCACTGCCGATGTATAGCAGACCACCCTGAACGGTAATCCCCCCGGACAGCATTGCCGAAATATTCGAAGAGAAGAATCCGGTACGGGTGGAAAGGTCAACCTTCCATTTCTGCTTACCGGTATCGGCATCCAGTGCTTCAACAATACCAAAACGATCGGCAGCATAGACTGTATTGTCCTGCCATGCAGGGTGAAGGTTGGAATAGAAATCACCCACCCCGTCTCCTACCGATTTATCCCACACCTGAACCGGCGTGAACTGATTTTCCACTTTAGGCAGTGGCGACATTTTCACCACATCTTCTTCGCCACTGAATAGCGAACAACCGCTGAGCAAAGTGACCGAAAACAGTCCCGGCAGCAGGTATTTACGTAATTCCATGCGCTCTCTCTTTACCGTCTTAGCTTAAATTATTTAATTTCATCTGCATCATTTGTTTCAGTGCAGGTGAAGCATCAGAATCAATACCTTTGCTCCAGGCTGCCCGGGCCCCGGCTTTATCGCCTTTGCTCAGCAAAGCCTCACCGCGGATATCCGCAGACAGAGCCGTCCAGCTATCCCCTTTAATACTGTCGAGGGTTTTTAGCGCATCATCAGCCTGATTCTGCTGCAACTGCAAACGTGCCAGACGTAAGCGCATTACCGCCTGAAGATTCGCATCATCGCTGTCTTTAATGCCCTGCTGTAACTGCACAGCCGCTTTATCAGGATGACCTGTGTCTGCATAAATCTTCGCCAGGTCCATAGCGGCTAATGCGCCGTAAGAACCCTGAGTCTGATTAACAAAAGCCGCAACGGCTTCCAGTGTTTCCGGTTTATCAGCGTTCATTGCCTCAGACAGTTGCTGGTAACGGGCTGAACTCTCCAGGGCATTACTTTCCTGATGGCTCATCCAATAACGCCAGCCACCCAGGGCTGCGATACCAATTACTAATCCTGCTGCCAGTGCCTTACCATTACTGGTAAAGAAATGTCTGAGAGCATTAGTCTGTTCCTGTTCTGTGCTGTAAACTTCCACGCCATCCTACTCCTGTCAAAGCTTAATAATATCTGCCGGTTACTGTAATACGTTCAGTAATACGCCAGATACGTCATCCCGGTTAACGGTTTGCTGGTCGCCGGAGCTCAGGTCTTTGATCACAACCTGGTTGTTTTTCACTTCCTCTTCACCCAGCACCAGGGCCACCCGGGCTCCCCACTTATCGGCACGGGCAAATTGTTTTTTGAAGTTACCGCCACCAAAATTGGTCATAACTTTCATTTCCGCGCTGGCATCACGCAGATCTTCGGCCAGCTGCATCGCTGCTGACTGCACACCGGCACCTGAAGCGATAACATAGACATCGACTTTACGGGTCGGTTCAAAATCCGGGTTAACTGCCTGAACTAAAAGTACCAGACGTTCCAGTCCCATCGCAAAACCAACGGCCGGCGTTGCTCTGCCACCCAGTTGTTCTACCAGACCATCATAACGTCCACCGGCACATACCGTCCCTTGTGAACCCAGGCTGTTGGTCACCCATTCAAATACAGTGCGGTTATAGTAGTCCAGCCCGCGGACCAGACGCTGATTGACCGTGTAACTGATACCGGCATCATCCAGTAAGGCACACAGACCATCAAAGTGTTCACGTGATTCCGGGTCCAGGTAGTCACCTAACTGAGGTGCATCGTTCAGCAGTTGCTGAATATCCTGGTTTTTACTGTCCAGCACCCGCAGCGGATTGCTGTACATACGGCGTTTACAGTCATCATCCAGAGCCTCTTTATGCTGCTCAAGAAAAGCGACCAGTGCATCACGGTAGTTTGCACGGGCTTCCAGCGAGCCAATAGAGTTCAGTTCCAGACGGACATGTTCAGCGATACCCAGAGCTTTCCACCAGCGGGCTGTCATCATAATCAGCTCAGCATCAATGTCCGGACCCTTCAGGCCGAAAACTTCCGCACCAATCTGATGAAACTGACGGTAGCGCCCTTTCTGCGGACGCTCATAACGGAACATCGGCCCGATGTACCATAACCGCTGTTCCTGGTTATATAACAGACCATGCTCAATACCCGCACGTACACAACCGGCAGTGCCCTCAGGACGCAGCGTCAGACTATCGCCATTACGGTCATCAAAGGTATACATCTCTTTCTCAACGACATCGGTAACTTCACCGATCGCACGTTTGAACAGAGGTGTTTGTTCAACAATCGGCAGACGGATTTCGCTGAAACCATAACCCGCCAGTACCTGCTTAAGGACCTGTTCAATTCGTTGCCAAAGTGCGGTATCTGCTGGCAGATAATCATTCATTCCGCGGATAGCCTGGATATTCTTCGCCACGTCAAAATCTCTTAAAACAAAAAACCTGTCCGGCATCATACCTTATCGGGCTGATACCGCACAGGAGCAATCATCAAACGATACATTCCCTGAGGAATGCATCACCTTTATTTCTCAACCTGGCGGACAGTAATCCGGTGATTTTCGTCAAGCATTGAAGCTTTAGCCCGGATACGCGCTTCAAGTTGTTCAATCATATCGCTGTTATCCAGCCGGTCACGTTGCCGGACACCGTCTTCATAAAACCCGCTTTTTTTGCTGCCGCCGGTAACGCCAAGTGTCGATACAGTGGCTTCACCCGGTCCGTTAACCACGCAGCCAATGATAGAAACATCCATCGGGGTGATAATATCTTCAAGGCGTTGTTCCAGTGCATTCACGGTACCGATCACATCAAATTCCTGACGTGAACAGGTCGGGCAGGCAATGAAGTTGATCCCGCGGGCACGGATACGTAATGATTTCAGGATATCAAAGCCGACTTTAATCTCTTCGACCGGATCGGCAGCCAGGGAAATACGCAGTGTGTCACCAATACCTTCAGATAACAGTAACCCCAGACCAATCGCAGATTTAACCGACCCGGCACGTGCGCCACCGGCCTCAGTGATCCCGAGGTGCAGAGGCTGATCAATCTGTTTTGCCAGCAGACGATAAGACTCGACAGCGAGAAACACATCCGAGGCTTTCACACTGACTTTAAACTGATCGAAATTAAGCCGGTCCAGATGATCAACATGGCGCATAGCCGATTCCAGCAATGCCTGAGGCGTCGGCTCGCCATATTTTTCCTGCAGATCTTTTTCCAGTGAGCCGGCATTTACCCCGATACGAATCGGAATATTATGGTCACGGGCACAGTCAACCACCTGACGGATACGTTCATTATTGCCGATATTCCCCGGGTTGATACGTAAACAGTCAACACCATACTCGGCCACTTTCAGGGCAATACGGTAGTCAAAGTGAATATCTGCCACCAGCGGCACACTGACACGTTGTTTAATCAGACGGAAAGCTTCAGCAGCATCCATGGTTGGCACAGACACACGAACAATATCAGCACCTACCCGCTCCAGAGCTTTAATCTGAGTAACGGTGGCTTCGACATCAGTCGTACGGGTATTGGTCATCGACTGGACGGCAATAGGCGCTCCGTCGCCGACTGGCACCTTACCAACATAAATCCGCGTGGATTTACGACGGTTTATTGGAGCCTGGTTATGCATATTTTTTCTCCACAAGTCCTCTGCAATGGCGCGCTATTATGCACCAACTGTCAGGCGGGCGACCTGGTTATTACGAATAAAACGATTTAAATCAACAGGCTGACCACGGAACTGTACAGAAACAGCTGAGGGTGCGCCAATTTTTAAGCGATACGGCGTTTTGCCTTTCAGGTTCAGGCTGCTTCCCTTACGTTGTAAACCACTGAACAGTTTACGGCCGGTTGCATCAGTCACTTCCAGCCAGCAGTCTCCGTTAAAGTTCATTACCAGCGCATCTGAACTTGCGGCTGTGGTATCTGCAGCTGCTGTCGCAGGGGCCGAAGCGGTAGTATCCGGCGCCTGAGGAGCCTGAGCAACGGCCGGCGGACTGGCCGGTAAAGAGGTCTGTGACGGAGAAACCGCGACCGGCTGAGCTGGCGTCTGTGGTGCTGCCGGTGTCTCAGCAGCAGGTGCCGGGGTATTTTCAGGCGCAGCAGGTGCCGTGTTCTCTGTATCCAGAGGCACCGGGGTTGAGCCTGTCGCTGAACTGTCGTCGGCCGACAGAGGGATAGATTGTTCATTACCGCCGCCGGATGATACTTCTGACGCGGAATCCGTCATCGCCGCCATATCCGCCTGAGAGGCTTTGTGGTTCTGCCACCACCAGGCAACAGTAAGGCCCACCACGACAAGGATAACCAGCACGGTAAATGTTGTCAGCATGCCATCGCGTTTCTTGCGCCGGCTGCTGCTGCCAAGGGAGATATTGTGCATAGGGGTAATTTTTGCCGAACGCACCGGTGCCTGTTTAGAGAGCATCGGCAAAATATCATCTTCAGGGACATTCACCAGCCGGGCATAAGAGCGTATATAACCGCGTAAGAAAGTCGCGGCTAAATCAGTCGGTGATTTGTCCTCCTCGATATCACGTACCGTGGACACTTTCAGGCAAAGACGTTCCGCAACATTTTGTTGCGTCAGCCCTTTGGATTCACGGGCTAAACGCAGACGTTCACCTGTGGACGGGACTGCAGATTTTTCTTGGGTGGCTTCAGTATTCATTAGCTAAATAACGCTGGTACTGTATCGAAAGTGGATAAACCCGCGCTAACTGGTCACCGTAACGCTTCACGTCACTGGTGGCATTTTGTCGCGCGGCGTAAAGAATCTTTAACCATAAACTCTCTGCACTGGCAGAGCGTTGCTGGTGATAAATCTCTAACAACAACCGTGTATCCGCAAATTTCTGTTGTTCCAGCCGTCGGCCGGCTTCTTCAAGCAATTTACCGGCTGCAGAATTTTCAGCAACAACCGCCTGCGACAAACTATCAGCCGCCTGGCGGGTATCCCCCGCATCCAGAAAACACCTTCCTGAAAACAGTAATGCCTGAATCCGGCTGCCGGTTTCATCAGCCTGCATTGCCGCTAAGAAACGGGACTGTGCTTTATCATACTGCCTTAAAGAACACAGAAACGCACCGTAATTATTAAGCACATAGCCATTTTCCGGTGCAATTTCCTCTGCCCGGGTGTACCAGACAGCCGCCTCGTCATTATCGCCCTGAGCCTGATAAAGCCGGGCCAGTCCCAGCACAGGCCGGTAATCTTCTGCCGCTGCCAGTCTGGCTCGTTGCAGGTTCCGTTCGGCGGCAGAATACTCCCCTGCCACCAGATATTGCAGGCCTAACTGTAACCGCACCGGTGAAACTGACGGCGGACGGCTGCAACCGCTAACAACTGCCGAAACTGCCAGCAATGCAGTGGTCATCCATGATTTTGTTAACATCCTCTGTCTCCATGCTCATCCTGACGAAGCTATAAGCCATACAGATGACAGAGGATCAATTAAACTAAGAACCGTATAAGCTTAGACTGCCTTCACAGAGATTTCTTCACCGGCTGCTTTTTTGCGTAAAGTCCGCTTTGTACGGTCAATAACATCCCCGGCTAACTGCCCACAGGCAGCATCAATATCGTCACCGCGGGTTTTACGCACAATAGTGGTGAAACCATAATCCATCAGTACTTTCGAAAAACGGTCAACACGGCTATTAGAGCTGCGGCCATAAGGCGCACCCGGGAAGGGGTTCCATGGGATCAGGTTGATCTTACAAGGGGTGTTTTTCAGCACTTCTGCCAGTTGATGAGCGTGATCGGTGCTGTCATTAACATGATCCAGCAAGACATACTCAATAGTTACACGGCCCTGATTGGCGTTAGACTTTTCCATATAGCGTTTGACCGACTGCAGGAAAGTCTCGATATTATATTTTTTGTTAATTGGCACAATTTCATCACGCAATGCATCATTCGGCGCATGCAGGGAAATAGCCAGTGCCACATCAATCATATCACCCAGCTTATCCAGTGCCGGAACCACCCCCGATGTCGACAGGGTTACGCGACGTTTAGATAATCCGAAACCAAAGTCGTCCAGCATGATTTCCATCGCCGGGACAACATTATTCAGGTTCAGTAACGGCTCACCCATGCCCATCATTACCACATTGGTAATCGGACGCTGGCCGGTTACTTTGGCCGCACCAATAATTTTCGCTGCCCGCCACACCTGACCAATAATTTCCGACACGCGCAGGTTACGGTTAAAACCCTGTTGTGCGGTAGAACAGAATTTACATTCCAGTGCACATCCGACCTGTGAGGAAACACAAAGTGTCGCGCGGTCATTTTCAGGAATATAAACCGTTTCTACCAGCTGGTCACCGACGCGGATTGCCCACTTAATGGTGCCATCAGACGAGCGCATTTCTTCAGCCACTTCCGGCGCACGAATTTCGGCGACCTGGCTCAGTTTCTGCCTCAGGACTTTGTTGATATCTGTCATCTGCTCAAAGTCATCACTGCAATAGTGATAA
The DNA here is from genome assembly GCF_018257525.1 of Tatumella sp. JGM130. Taxonomy (NCBI): domain Bacteria; kingdom Pseudomonadati; phylum Pseudomonadota; class Gammaproteobacteria; order Enterobacterales; family Erwiniaceae; genus Tatumella; species Tatumella sp. JGM130. Next base: position 19,201 of record NZ_JAERJS010000012.1, read on the forward strand.
ATCCATTTCATTACCTGATCGGCACGAAATGGCTTTTCCCCGAGTTCAAGAAAGAATTCACGCATTTGCTGGCGGTTTAAATCCAGCAGGTTGATTTTAGCTTTGGGTGTCGCAGTGACAGGGGTTACGGATACAGGAGTTGCTGCAGGTTCGGACATAATAATCTCTGGCCTCGTTGTTACACGTTATGGCTCGGTTATGGATAGACAGTTTAATAAAGAAACACCCCTGCAGAAATATTCTGCAGGGGTGCTTATTGTACATTATCTGTTGCGGGATGCCATTCAGGGTTGCCCCGTTCACTGACTATTTTGTCACTGTGTGTTTACAGTCATTTCCCGCAGGGACAGATTAACGGGTACGCGGGCAAACTTCACCTTCAGCGAAGAAGTAAGCAATTTCACGTGCTGCAGATTCCTGAGAATCAGAACCGTGAGTTGCGTTCTCGGTGAAGCTGTCAGCGTAATCTGCGCGTAAAGTACCCGCCAGAGCGTTATCCGGGTTAGTTGCACCCATCAGGTCACGGTGACGCTGTACTGCGTTTTCACCTTCCAGTACAGAGACAACAACCGGACCAGAGGTCATGAATTCTACCAGACCGTCAAAGAAAGGACGGCCTTTGTGTTCTGCGTAAAAACCTTCAGCCTGCTCTTTGGTCAGGTGCAGCATTTTTGCAGCAACAATTTTGAAGCCAGCGCTTTCAAAACGGTTATAGATAGCACCAATCACGTTTTTAGCGACAGCGTTTGGCTTGATAATAGAAAACGTACGTTCGATTGTCATTTTGACCTCAGTCTGAACTTTCACAGTATGTCGCACAGAATAATTATTGCGGCCTGAAAACAGAATACGAAATAACCGTTCCGGCGAAGAAACGGCGCAAATTATAGGGGGCTATGCCGCTATTGCCTACGGTAAATCGTGTTTTTTTTTAAAAAATCATCGCCTGATCAGCAGATTGGTGGATAGATGAACAAAATACCTGTCTTTCACCGGCCGGATAAATCCCTGCCCGCGTAAAAGTATGACAGTTGTTGTCTTTTTCCTGCGCCGGAACTTGAGCTGACAGATAAAATCACCGACACTCAGAACACCCTAATTCCACAGGAGAGGCTATGAATCCGGCAATTTTTGTAACTACCGCATGGCTGGCTGAGCATCAGCATGATCAGCATCTGCAAATACTGGATGCCAGAATGCTGCCACCGGGCCAGGAACTGACGCGAGATATTGACCGTGAATACCAGGCCGGACATATCCCCGGAGCACCCTTCTTTAATATTGAAGCATTGTCCGACCACAATAGCCCCTTCCCGCATATGATGCCACGGCCGGAGGCCTTTGCGGTTGCTATGCGTGAACTGGGGGTGGACAGTGATAAACACCTGGTGGTATATGACGATGGCAGCCTGTTTTCAGCGCCGCGTGCATGGTGGATGCTGCGCCACTTTGGGGTCTCTCAGGTCTCGATCCTCGCCGGCGGATTGCAGGCATGGAAAGAGGCCGGGCTACCGACAGAGACCGGGATCCCTCAACTGGCCGAAGGTGTTTTTGATGCCAGGCCACAGCAGGGGCAAATCAGCCGGCTGAATGATGTATTACTGGCCAGCCACGAAGGCAGTGCTCAAATCATTGATGCACGAGCCGCCCCTCGTTTTAACGGCGAGGTGGATGAGCCCCGGCCGGGTCTGAAACGAGGCCATATCCCGGGCAGCCTGAATATTCCCTGGAATAGCCTGGTACAGAACGGACAGTTACTCAATGACGAACAACTGCGCAAGGTGTTCGAAGCCGCGGGTGTGGATATCCGCCGACCGGTGATCGCCAGCTGTGGTTCAGGTGTTACCGCCGTGGTACTGATTGCTGCCTTAACCCGTCTTGGTCAGCAACAGGTCAGCCTCTACGACGGCGCCTGGGGAGAATGGGGCAGCAGAGACGACCTGCCCGGGGTGCAATTGTAATAACCTGTATTTTCCGGGGCACCCGTCCCCGGATTTATAAAATGCGCTGCCCGCCGTTTAACGCCAGTCCGCGCAGAAAACTGCCATGGGGCCGCTGATAGAACGGTATTATATGGGCGCTGAAGAAGTGACTGATACCTTCAGATGACTCCCGGACTTCACAGAAATCGATCACCCCATCATCAGGAAGCGTATCCATAGCCACGTGCCCGGCCGCCTGAATAATATCATCCAGATCGTCGCTGGCTTCGATACCGATCAATAAATTCCCGGGTTGCTCCGGTGTTTCTTTACACCATGCAATAAAGGCCCTGCGAACCGGTTTATATGTACTGAACAGTTTTTTCAGCGAGTCTGTCAACTGTTGCGGAGGCTGCTCAACGGCCGACAGTAATAACGTCTGCCCCTGTTCGCGGACACTGAGCTCAGTTAACGCGTTACCAGCCCCCGATAACAGCGCATCTATTTCTGCTACCGTAAATTCTTTCCCGCTGTCACGCCCCGGATTCAGAAACAGGATTTCGCCACGGGTCATTTCAAACAGTGCCCGGGTACTGAGGCTGAAACCTGCTTTTTTCGCCCCGCCCGCTTCGGTAAAGGCGGCTTCTGAGGTGAAGAACGGTATCACAGGCTGTCCGTCCTCTTTTTCCCAGTGTTCAAGATCACAGATCGTACTCTGTTCTGTGCTTCCCGCATTGTTACTGCCGATAACCCAGACATCAGACTGCATCAGCCGCTGAAAAAATTCAGGACGATGGGCCGGTTCTGTTGCCGCTTTAGTTAACAATTCTTCAAGAGATATCTGCATTTTATCTGCCCGAAAATAAGGGCAGACCGGAGTCTGCCCTGCTGAAGAAAACTATCAGGTTTATTTAAGTAACAGGTTAGCCAGTGTCCGGACTCCCAGTCCGGTCGCCCCGGCCGACCACTGATCGACCGCACCTTTCCGGTAAGTCGCCGAACAGTCAATATGCAACCAGCCCTGCTGGTAGTCTTCCACAAAATAAGACAGGAAAGCGGCTGCGCTGCTGGCCCCTGCCGCATGGGAAGGACTGGCAATATTGTTCAGGTCGGCAAAGTTTGACGGCAGATGCTGGCGATGGAACTCTGCCAGCGGTAAACGCCAGAATAACTCACCTTCTGCAGCAGCACTGTCCAGCAGTTGGCTGGCCAGCGATTCATCAAAACTGAACAAGGCATGGTAATCATTACCCAGCGCTGTTTTTGCGGCCCCGGTCAGGGTTGCGGCGTCAATCAGCAGCCGGGGTTTTTGCTGGCTGGCATCGATCAGGCCATCAGCTAAGACCAGTCGCCCTTCAGCATCAGTATTCATCACTTCAACTGATTTACCGTTGCGATAACGGATAATATCCCCGAGGCGCAATGCCCCGCCACTGACCATATTATCAGCACAGCACAGGATCAGCTTCACGCGTTTATTCAGGCCGCGGCTGATTGCCAGCGCCAGCGCGCCAGTCAGAGTAGCAGCACCGCCCATATCGGATTTCATCGAATCCATAAAAGTGCTGCCTTTCAGGCTGTAGCCGCCGGTATCAAAAGTAATCCCTTTCCCGACCAGACAGATATCAACCGGCGTTGCATCATCTGCCGAAGGGTTAAAGTCCAGGGTTAATAATACCGGTGAGCGGGTCGAACCCCTGCCGACAATATGCAGTCCGTTATACCCCTGATCACGCAGGGCTTCACCTTTAGTGATACGGTAAGTGACCGCATCACCGCCGGTTTCACTGAGCAGATCAATCGCGGCGCTGGCTAAATCTTCCGGCCCGAGTTCTTCGGCCGGCAGGTTGATGACATCCCGCACCCAGTCGACAATTTTCAGCCGCTGCTGAAGTTCGGTTTTATCACTGTCATTCAGTTGTGGCCACTGCACCTGGCGATGACCTTTTGGTGAACGAAAACCTTGCCAGAAAGCCCAGCAACGTTCCAGATCCCAGTCATCCCCCGCCAGTGCGACGGAACGTATTCCCTGACCATCGATTTTATGGGCAGCACGCTGAATAACCTGCAGCTCATCCCCGGCACTCAGGTGGATAGTCATCCCCTGGTCAGTGCTGGAAATAATGGCTTTTTCGCCCCAGCGGGCATCTGCAGCTTGCTGGCTGAGTCTGATCTGCATCATTGGTGTGGTCATAAAATCGCTCCTTACGGGTTATTCGTACTCGTCCATCCAGACTAACAGAATTGCTTCGAGGATTTTTTCATTTGAAGCCTCAGGGTTATCATCAAAATCTTCTAATTCACAAACCCACTGATGTAAATCAGTGAAGCGGACGGTTTTCGGATCCGTCTCCGGAAATTGATCATACAGTGCTTCACCGATAAATCGGCTGTCGGTCCATTTGATTGACATAATGACTCCTCTGGCACAAAACGGGCCGGAAAATTTCCGACCCGGGATGTTAACGTTTTAATTAATGCTCACGCGCATGGTTCAGGGTGTAACGCGGGAATTCCACGACCAGGTCTTCGTCGGCAATCCGCGCCTGACAACTCAGACGGCTGTCCGGTTCAAGCCCCCAGGCTTTGTCCAGCATATCATCTTCGTCATCAGTGCTCTCGGGCAGTGAATCAAATCCTTCACGCACCACACAGTGGCAAGTAGTACAGGCACAGGACTTCTCACAGGCGTGCTCAACTTCGATACCATTACGTAATGCAACATCCAGGATAGTCTCACCGGGCGCTGCATCATAGACGCCGCCCTCCGGCAGCAAATCTTTATGGGGCAAAATTACAATCTTAGGCATTCTTAAACCTCATCCACAGAGTGTCCGGTCAGCGCCCGGCGAATTGAATTATCCATCCGGCGTGCGGCAAACTCCTGAGTCACTTGATCCAATAATTTTATTCCGCCAGCAATCTGCGCTTCATCATCACCTTCCAGTGCGTGGCGCAGGTTGTCCTGAGCCTGACGAATTTTCTGCAGTTCATCAGCGGAAAGTAATGTGCTGTCTTCGGCTAACGCACCCTCCAGGCTTTCCAGTACCCGCAGACCATCAACTTTCTGTTCCGCCAGTTTTCGTGCCGCCACATCGTCGCGGGCATAGGTCATTGAGTCGGTGATCATGGTCGCAATTTCATTTTCAGTCAGACCATAGGACGGTTTCACCTGAATAGACGCTTCAACAGCCGTAGACTTTTCCATCGCAGTAACACTTAACAGGCCATCTGCATCCACCTGAAAAGTGACACGAATATGGGCTCCGCCAGCCGGCAGTGGCGGCAGACCACGCAAAGCAAAACGCGCCAGTGAACGGCAATCACTCACCAGTTCACGTTCGCCCTGTACCACATGAATACTCATTGCGGTCTGGGCATCTTTAAACGTGGTAAATTCCTGAGCACGGGCCACAGGGATAGTGGTGTTACGCGGGATCACTTTTTCGGTCAGTCCGCCCATGGTTTCAAGACCCAGTGACAGAGGGATGACATCAAGCAGTAACATATCACTGTCAGGTTTATTCCCCACCAGGATATCCGCCTGAATTGCCGCCCCGAGGGCAACGACTTTGTCCGGATCAATCGAGGTCAGCGGCTGACGGGCAAAAAACTCGCCCACTTTGTCGCGCACTGCCGGTGTACGGGTGGAGCCCCCGACCATCACAACTTCCTGTACCTCATCAACCGCGATTCCGGCATCTTTTAAAGTGCGGCGGCAGGCGATTAACGTCCGCTTAACCAGCGGTGCAATCAGGGCGGTAAACTGTTCACGGCTGATATTGCCCTGCCAGTCACCGACGCTGATAGTCGCCTGTGGTTTGTCACTGAGGGTGATTTTTGCTGCCGTGGCGGCATCCAGAATTTGTCGTTGTAAGCGCCGGTCACTCAGGTCGGTAATCCCCGCCTGTTGACAGATCCAGTCTGCCAGCAACTGGTCGAAGTCATCGCCCCCCAGTGCAGAGTCGCCGCCGGTCGCCAGCACTTCAAACACACCACGACTGAGACGCAGTACCGAAATATCAAAGGTCCCCCCGCCTAAATCATACACCGCAATCACACCTTCCTGTCCGGAATCCAGACCATAGGCGACAGCAGCGGCAGTGGGTTCGTTGAGCAACCGTAATACATTGAGTCCGGCCAGCCGCGCGGCATCTTTGGTTCCCTGGCGCTGGGCATCATCAAAGTAAGCCGGGACTGTGATCACTACGCCATCCAGTTCTCCGCCCAGAGACTCTCGGGCTCTGGCGGCAAGTTCTGCCAGAATATCACCGGAAACCTGAATCGGGTTCACCCGGCCATCGGGCGTCGTCATCATTGGCAGACCATTCTCGCTGGCACTGAACAGATAAGGAAGATGCGGATAACGCTGCTGAATATCAGCCAGCGATCGGCCAATCAGTCGTTTCACCGAACTAAAGGTATAACGGGGATCACTGGCAGCCAGGCGACGGGCTTCCCAGCCAATCATTAACTGGCCAGGCTGGTAATTCACCACCGAAGGCAGTAAATGACGCCCTTGTGTATCCGGCAGAGTTTCAGCCTGACCGCTACGGACAGTAGCGACCAGGGAGTGGGTGGTTCCGAGGTCAATCCCGGCAGCCAGCTTGCGCTGATGAGGAGCAGCACTTAACCCCGGTTCACTGATTTGTAATAACGCCATAACGAGCTTCCCGTTTAAAAATCCAGCAGTTTCTCTTCCAGCTTTTCTGCTTCAACACGCAGTTTAGCGAGAAATCTTAGCTTACGCACCGTATCTGCGGCTTCAGGCCATTGCTGCTGAATAAATAGCTGGCGCATTTGCTGACTACGCTGCTGTTCCATTTCATCCAGCCGGCGAAAACAGTCTGCCAGTGCATCACTGTTTTTCTGCTGTTCGATAGTTTCAAGCTCTTCACGTAATTCCAACTGTTCCATCAGAAAAGCCGTGTCACGCAGGGTATGCTGCTCATTGTTGATATCAAAACCATGCAGAGATAATAAGTATTCTGCCCGGGAGAGCGGCTGACGCAGGGCCTGGTAGCCCTGATTGATGGTTGCAGCATGTTGTAACGCCTTCAGACGCTCTGCTTCCGGAGAGGTCGCAAACTTGTCAGGATGATACTGACGTTGCAGTGTCTGGAAATGTTCAGCCAGCCGTGCAGTGTCAATATCAAAGGATTCTGGCAAATCAAACAGGGTAAAATAATTCATAACCGGCCCGAACCTGAGATAAAAATAAAAAAAACGCCCCAGCAGGCTGGGGCAGATGTTCAGTGTATGACACAGAGATTATACGTTGAAACTCTCGCCGCAACCGCACTCATCTTTTACATTTGGATTGTTGAATTTAAACCCTTCATTCAGGCCTTCTTTCACAAAATCCAGTTCTGTACCATCCAGATAAACGAGGCTTTTGCCATCGACAACGACTCTGACGCCCTTCTGCTCAAACACCGTATCTTCCGGCTGTGGTTCGTCCACAAACTCGAGGACATAAGCCATACCCGAACAGCCTGACGTTCTTACGCCTAACCGCAGGCCATAGCCTGAGCCACGGTTTGCCAGAAAACTACTGACACGCGCAGCAGCTGAATCGCTCAGGGAAATCGACATCTCTGCCCTCGCTTACTTGTCTGTTTTTTTGCTCTTATAGTCAGCAATTGCTGCTTTAATCGCATCTTCAGCCAGGATAGAACAGTGAATTTTTACCGGCGGTAATTCCAGTTCTTCCGCAATCTGCATATTTGAAATGCCCTGGGCTTCGTCCAGTGATTTACCTTTCACCCATTCGGTGATCAGTGAACTGGAGGCAATTGCAGAACCACAACCGTAAGTTTTGAAACGGGCATCTTCAATAATCCCCGTGTCACTGACTTTAATTTGCAGTTTCATCACGTCGCCGCAGGCAGGTGCACCCACCATACCACTACCAATACTCGGGTCAGCATTGTCAAAAGAGCCCACATTACGTGGGTTTTCGTAGTGATCTATTACTTTTTCGCTGTAAGCCATTTTATATTCTCCTGAAGACTGTTAGTGATGCGACCATTCGATGCTGTTCAAATCCACGCCTGCTTTAAACATTTCCCACAGGGGAGAAAGGTCACGCAGCCGGCCGATAGAATTGCGCACCAGATTAATGGTGTAGTCGATCTCTTCTTCAGTGGTAAAACGTCCTAAAGAGAAACGAATAGAGCTGTGGGCCAGTTCATCGTTCATACCCAGAGCACGCAGTACATAAGATGGCTCAAGGCTCGCAGACGTACAGGCTGAACCGGAAGAGACGGCCAGATCTTTAAGCGCCATAATCAGCGACTCACCTTCAACATAGTTAAAGCTGATGTTGACGATATTCGGTGCGCCATTTTCGAGGTCACCATTCAGATAAACCTCTTCCATGTCTTTGACACCGTTCCACAGACGGTCACGCAGCACACGTAAACGTGCCATTTCGCTGTCCATCTCTTCTTTAGCAATCCGGTAAGCTTCACCCATGCCGACAATCTGGTGCACTGGCAGGGTACCTGAACGCATACCGCGCTCATGGCCACCGCCGTGCATCTGAGCTTCCAGACGAACACGAGGCTTACGGCGAACATAGAGTGCACCAATCCCCTTTGGTCCGTACAGTTTATGGGCAGAGAAAGACATTAAATCGACTTTCAGTTTGCTCAGATCGACAGGCAGTTTGCCCACACTCTGGGTCGCATCAACATGGTAAATAATACCGCGTTCACGGCAAATTTCACCGATGGTGGCAATATCCTGAACCACACCGATTTCATTATTTACATGCATAATGGACACCAGAATAGTGTCTTCACGGATAGCCTCTTTCAGCACGTCAAGATCAATAATACCGTTGGTCTGTGGTGCCAGATAGGTCACTTCGAAACCTTCTCTTTCCAGCTGACGACAGGTATCCAGTACCGCTTTATGTTCAGTTTTACAGGTAATGATGTGCTTACCTTTTTTCTGATAAAACTGTGCTGCACCTTTAATCGCCAGGTTGTCAGCTTCGGTCGCCCCGGAGGTGAATACGATTTCACGCGGATCAGCACCAACCAGATCAGCAATCTGGTTACGGGCAATATCCACTGCCTCTTCCGACTGCCAGCCAAAACGGTGAGAACGTGAAGCAGGGTTACCGAACACCCCGTCCAGCGTCAGATACTGCATCATTTTCTCAGCAACGCGCGGATCTGCAGGCGTAGTCGCAGAGTAATCCAGATAAATTGGTAATTTCATTGCTCTTAAACTCCGTACATCACTTCAATGCTAATAATTTATAGTATGGCGGTGGTATTACGCAGGCAAATAACGCCATAATCTCTAGTTGTAAGCACGCTGTTTGACGTCTATGGCAGACGGCATCCGCGGGTCAAGAAAACGTCGGTTATCATTATTTTGACGATCCGCAACCTCAAGAATATCCTGGTTATTGACCAGTTCAGCCAGAGTAATATTATTCAGAAACTCACTGATTCTGTCACTTAAATCACGCCACAATACGTGAGTGAGACAGCGCTCTCCCCCCTGGCAACCTTCTTTTCCCTGACAGCGGGTAGCATCGACAGACTCATCAACAGCAGTGATAACGGTACCCACGGCTATCTGGCTGGCATCTTTACCAAGCAAGTATCCGCCACCCGGCCCGCGTACGCTGGCGACCAGGCCATTTTTACGCAGGCGCGAAAAAAGCTGCTCAAGGTAGGAAAGTGAAATACCCTGACGTTCAGAAATATCGGCCAAAGGCACCGGGCCTTCATTTGAATGCAGTGCCACATCCAGCATGGCAGTGACGGCATAACGTCCCTTGGATGTCAGTCTCATCGTTACACGACCTCGATCAGTATCCGGTTACCGGAGTGTTAATAAAAGTTAATAACGATAAGTCTGACATTCCCGACCAAAATGGTCAACTATTTAACCGGGTATTTTACTCAGGTATTTAACCTGCTGTGCTGTTCAGTCCTTCTTCAGCCACAGCGAGTCATCAGTGCGATTTTTTCTCAAAGGACGCGAGCATACCGCGCAAAATATTCAGTTCATCACGCTCAGGACGCGCCCTGGTAAACAGACGGCGCAGCTTACTCATCACCTGCCCCGGCTGGTCTTTACGAACAAAACCACTGTCCTGCATCATCTTTTCCAGGTGTCCGTAGAAACGTTCCAGGTCATCAACCAGCGGATAAGGTGACTCTGCATATTGTGCCACACCGGTATCTGCAGACTGCGACTGCAGCCATGCCATGCGCACTTCGTAAGCAATCAGCTGAACAGCCATCGCAAGGTTCAGGGAGCTGTACTCAGGATTTGCCGGAATGGCCACATGGTAGTGACACTTCTGCAGTTCGTCGTTAGTCAGCCCTACCCGCTCACGCCCGAATACCAGAGCTACCGGTGCCTGCTGACCTTCTTCGACGCTTTTAACACCACACTCTCTGGCATCCAGCATCGGCCAGGGCAAAGAACGGGATCGCGCACTGGTACCAACCACCAGGCTACACCCGGAAATGGCCTCATCCAGCGAGTCGACAATACAGGCATTACCAATTAAATCACTGGCACCCGCCGCCAGGGAAATTGCCTGAGAATCCGGTTTAATTAATGGGTTCACCAGATAAAGATTCGACAGCCCCATGGTTTTCATAGCCCGGGCAACGGAGCCCATATTCCCGGTGTGTGAAGTTTCCACCAGGACAATACGAATATTCTGCAACATAATTGAAGGCCGCTCTTAAAATGATGCAGGGATACTAACATAAAAAGAGACATTATCTGAACACGCTGCTATACTTCCCGGCGTTTTTTCGTTCTTTAACATCCAGTGGGAATAACTGATGCATCCGATGCTCAATATCGCCGTGCGCGCTGCGCGCAAGGCCGGCAATTTAATTGCTAAAAATTACGAAACTCCAGACGCTGTTGAGACGAGTCAGAAAGGCAGCAATGACTTTGTTACCAATATCGACCGCGAAGCAGAACGCCTGATTATTGAGGTAATTCGTAAATCTTACCCTAAGCACTCAATCGTCACTGAAGAAAGTGGTGAACTGGCAGGTGAAGATAAGGATGTTCAATGGGTTATTGATCCACTGGATGGCACCACCAACTTTATTAAACGTTTCCCGCACTTTTCTGTTTCTATTGCCGTGCGTATCAAAGGACGTACCGAAGTCGCCGTGGTCTATGACCCGATGCGTAACGAACTGTTTACTGCTGCACGCGGACAGGGTGCCCAGTTAAACGGTTACCGCCTGCGTGGCAGCACTGCCCGCGATTTAGACGGTACTATCCTCGCTACCGGCTTCCCGTTCAAAGCCAAACAACATTCAGTACCTTTTATGAATGTTGTCACGAAACTGTTCACCCAGTGTGCAGATTTCAGACGTACCGGCTCAGCCGCCCTGGATTTAGCTTACGTTGCCGCTGGACGTACCGATGGTTACTTTGAAATTGGCCTGAAACCATGGGATTTCGCCGCCGGTGAATTACTGGTGCGTGAAGCGGGTGGTCTGGTCACTGACTTTACCGGCGGTCATGGCTACCTGAGCTCAGGTAATATCGTTGCCGGTAACCCACGCGTAGTACGCGCCGTGCTTGCCTCAATGCGCGACGAATTAAGCGAAGCGCTGAAACGCTAATCATTGCTTTCCGGCAGGCGGTCTGATGACTGTCTGCCCTTCCCCCTCCTGATGTCGCCTTTTCTCCCCCGCTACGCCGCTCTTGCTTTGTGTCGTTATCTCTTTACTGTTCCGCAAACGTCTGCGGCCAGATAAAAAAAATGCACCCCGACAGCAGATTATCCGCCTTTGAGGTGCAATTAACGTTATCTGATGGCCACCCTGGCCCGCGAGGACCAGAGTACCGGATCACGGGTTATTCATTCTCAGGCGTAAACCGGGAACCGTGCGCAGATTTCGAGGACTTTGCCTTTAACACGTTCGATAGTCGCTTCGTCGTTAATGTTATTCAGCACATCAGCAATCCAGCCTGCCAGTTCACGGACTTCGGCTTCTTTAAAACCACGACGGGTTACTGCTGGCGTACCGATACGGATACCGGAAGTGACAAACGGGCTCTTCGGATCGTTAGGCACGCTGTTTTTGTTTACCGTAATATTGGCGCGTCCCAGTGCGGCATCCGCTTCTTTACCGGTCAGATTTTTGTCTACCAGGTCCAGCAGGAACAGGTGGTTATGCGTCCCCCCGGAAACAATGTTAAACCCGCGGTCCAGCAGAACTTCAACCATTGCTTTAGCGTTAACCGCAACCTGCTGCTGATACGCTTTAAACTCCGGCTCCATCGCTTCTTTCAGCGCAATCGCTTTACCGGCAATCACGTGCATCAGAGGACCGCCCTGGCCGCCAGGGAAAACCGCCGAATTCAGTTTTTTATAAAAATCTTCGTCACCACCTTTCGCCAGGATCAGTCCGCCACGCGGGCCCGCCAGAGTTTTGTGGGTCGTGGTGGTCACGATGTGGGCATAAGGAACGGGGGTCGGATAGACACCGGCTGCGACTAATCCGGCAACGTGAGCCATATCAACGAACAACCATGCGCCGACGCTGTCTGCGATTTCACGCATTTTTTCCCAGTCACACACACCGGAATACGCAGAGAAGCCGCCGATAATCATTTTTGGCTGGTGTTGTTTTGCCAATTCAGCCAGTTCGTCATAGTCAATTTTGCCGCTTTCATCAATGCCGTAAGGCACCACGTTATACAGTTTACCGGACAGGTTAACCGGAGAACCGTGAGTCAGGTGACCACCGTGTGCCAGGTTCATCCCGAGGATAGTATCGCCCGGTTGCAGTAATGCGGTATACACTGCAAAGTTAGCCTGAGATCCGGAGTGCGGCTGAACGTTGGCATAATCTGCGCCAAACAGTTCTTTTGCGCGATCGATCGCTAACTGTTCAACAATATCCACATATTCACACCCGCCGTAGTAACGCTTACCAGGGTATCCTTCTGCGTATTTGTTGGTCAGCTGTGAACCCTGAGCCTGCATTACGCGTGGGCTGGTATAGTTTTCTGAAGCAATCAGTTCAATGTGCTCTTCCTGACGCACTTTTTCCTGCTCCATCGCCTCCCACAGTGGGGCATCATAATCGGCTATGTTCATCTCTCGCTTTAACATCCGCATCTCCTGACTAAGCTAACTTAAAAACGGCAATTTAACACCCATCGGCGGGTAACGGCCAACAGTGTAAACTCTTTTCCCGGAGTACGGTAGCCGGAAAACGTTCTTTTTGCGCAAACGATTGGCATTCAGTATTTTCGCGGGTCAACCTGTGAGCAGTCGCACTTTTTTTAGCCAGAAAACATGACCGTTCGCCATAAATTTTCCGGCCAGCTCCACACCGCAGGAAACCCTTGCTAACAATAAGTTTATTTACAATCCATACTGCCGGCTATAACATGTATATAAAATACATGTTTAATAATGAACAATGAGGACGCCCGCATGCTTGATTCAGAAACTCTCGCCCTGGTCAGATCGACTCTTCCTGCTATCGCCAATGCCGGCCCGGCAGTAGCAAAACATTTCTACCAGCGCATGCTGAGCCACAACCCGGAACTAAAAAATGTTTTTAATATGAGTAACCAGGTCAGTGGTCGTCAGCCGGAAGCTCTGTTTGCCGCACTCTGTGCCTATGGCAGCCACCTGGATAACCCTGCTGCACTGCTTCCTGCCGTCGAAAAAATTGCCCAGAAACATGCCAGTTTATCCATCAGTCCGGACCAGTACGCCATTGTCGGAGAGCATCTGCTGGGGACTATCCGTGAATTGCTCAACCCGGGTGATGAAGTTCTTGCCGCATGGGCAAAGGCTTACGGCGCACTGGCAGACATTTTTATTGGACGTGAGGCGCAAATTTATCAGGAACATGAACATAAACCCGGCGGCTGGCGGGGAACCCGTCGTTTTGTTATCAGTGACATCACACAACAAAGTGAGGTTATTAAAAGTATTGTATTGACTCCGCAAGACGGTAAGCCGGTCGCCGATTATGTCGCAGGCCAGTATCTGGCTGTCTATCTCCAGCCGGAAGGTTTTCCATACCGGCAGATCAGACAGTATTCTCTGACGCGCACTGCGAATGGTAACGATTATCGGATTGCTGTACGTCATCAGCCGGGCGGGAAAGTTTCCGGCTGGTTACATGAACATGCAAAATGTGGCGATTTGCTGGAAATTGCAGTGCCGGGCGGTGATTTTGTGCTCGACCGTTCACTGGCCCCCGCCCCCCTGACACTGATTTCGGCGGGGGTCGGTCTGACCCCGCTACTGGCAATGCTGCACAGCCTCGCTGAACAAAGCTATCCGGCGGAAGTAAACTGGTGGCACGCTGCCGAAAATCCTGCCAGTCATGCTTTCAGGGATGAAGTCAGTGCGCTGGGAGAAAAACTGGAACACTTCCGCCAGCTGACCTGGTATAACCACCCGGCGGCAGGAGATAATGACCCGGCACACTTCTCCGGACTGATGGATCTGAGCCAGGCGGGCGAACAGCAAGTAAGCCAGCACCGCCATTACTACCTGTGCGGACCAGCCGGCTTTATGCAGTCCGTATTTAACCAGCTGACGGCAGCAGGTGTCAGTGCCGACCATATCCACTACGAAATGTTCGGTCCCCACCAGTCTCTGTAACGGTACTGGTCTGCAGAGGCCATCAATGATGGCCTCTGCAGGCCTGTCAGATAGCCTCTTCGTCTTCTTCTCCGGTACGGATACGGATCACACGGGCAACATCAAATACAAAAATTTTGCCATCACCGATTTTCCCGGTCTGAGCAGTACGCATAATCGTCTCGACACAGGTATCGACAATATCGTCAGCAACCACTACTTCGATTTTGACTTTAGGCAGGAAGTCGACCATATATTCTGCGCCACGGTACAGTTCCGTGTGCCCCTTCTGACGGCCAAATCCTTTTACTTCAGTCACTGTCATCCCGGTGATCCCGACTTCAGCCAGAGACTCACGCACATCATCCAGTTTGAAGGGTTTAATAATCGCATCAATTTTTTTCATAACAGAACCTTTTCTTTCGCCTGTGGCTACCGGGTATTCGGGTACCGGCGATCTTATCCGGTATCGGGGGTAGAAATAACTGGCAGCAAATTACCCTTTAAAATCGCCCGCGTCCAGTTCATGACGCGCCAGAAGTTTATAGAATTCAGTACGATTTCGTCCGGCAAGCCGTGCCGCATGGGTCACATTACCGCCAGTCATTTGTAATAACTTACGTAAATAATTCAGTTCAAACTGATTTCTCGCCTCAGCAAAAGTCAGCAGCGCTGTATTTTCGCCGGCCAGTGCCTGTTCCACCAGCCGGTCAGTGATCACCGCTGCGGAACTCAGCGCCACACATTGTTCGATAACATTAACCAGCTGACGCACGTTGCCGGGCCAGCTGGCCGTAATCAGTCGTTTCATCGCCCCGGCAGAAAAACTGCGGATATGCGGTTTATTCCGGTCTGCAGCCTGCCTCAGCAATGCATTTGCCAGTAAAGGTATATCTTCAGCGCGGTCATTCAGTGACGGTAACCGCAGAGTAACCACGTTCAGACGGTAATAGAGATCTTCCCGGAACGTTTTTTCCTCCATCGCTTTCGGCAAATCACGGTGGGTTGCTGAGATAATCCGTACATCAATCGCCACATCCTGATTACTGCCCAGCGGCCGGACCCTGCGTTCCTGTAATACCCGCAGCAGTTTGACCTGTAATGCCGCAGGCATATCACCTATTTCATCCAGGAACAGAGTCCCGCCTTCTGCCGCCCGGAACAACCCTTCTCTGGCACTCAGAGCACCGGTAAATGCGCCTCTGGCATGTCCAAACAGTTCTGATTCAAGTAACTGTTCCGGTAATGCTCCACAGTTAATGGCAATAAAGGGGCGGTCTGATCGCGGACTGGCCTGATGAATGGCTTTGGCGAGAACCTCTTTCCCGGTACCGCTCTGCCCCTGAATCAGGATACTGACATCGGCACTGGCCACCATTTGTGCCTGTTCCAGCAAGCGCATCATCAGCGGGCTGCGGGTCACGATACTGTCACTCAGCTGATGTCCGGTGACCGTGCCCCGCTGGGCGATAGCCTGGTCAATAGCCTGATACAGGGCATCACGATTAACCGGTTTGGTAAGAAAGCTGCATACTCCCTGCTGGGTCGCGGCGACAGCGTCAGGAATGGATCCGTGGGCCGTAAGAATAATCACCGGTAATCCGGGAAATTGTTTCTGAATTTCCCCGAACAGGGTCAGACCATCCATATGATCCATTCGCAGGTCACTGATGACCAAATCAACCGGCTCTCTGGCCAGATGACGTAACGCATCAGTGCCGTTTTCACAGGTGGCCACCCGAAAACCTTCACTGCGTAACCGCATTCCCAGCAATGTCAGGATCCCCGGGTCATCATCTACCAGTAATAATCGTGCTGCCTGTTTTGTCATGAGTTAATTATCTTCCTTTTGCGGATCGCCGGGGTTAACAGACACTGGACGGAGATCAGCGTTGTCACGGATCACCGTCCTTTTACGGGCAGATAGCTGATGTTCTATATCCGTGAGCTTTTGTAATTGCAGGCGTTTGTCAGACAGTTGCCGCTGCAGTTGTTGCTGCTGCTGGCGCAACCGGGCTATCCGGGCATCACTGTGCTGACGAAGTTGTTTATATTTTTCTGTTATCAGCGATGCGGTGAGCTGGCTTTGCTGATTGTCCTGCCATAACTGCAATAACGAACCGACGCGCCGGTCTGCCTGTGGCTGCCATTGTTTCATCCGCTGTAATAACTGCTGGCGTTGCTGATCAGTCAGATCCGTCCCGGAAAACAGAATGCTTTGACGAAATACCTGCTGCCAGCTATCAGCGTCGATCAGTACCGCCTGACGATAATTATCCTCAACCCCTTGCTGCTGTACGCAGTTCATCAGTTTCAGCCAGTAATCCGGCCAGGCTGTCTGAGGGGGCACCAGCGGTTGTGTTATTTGCCGGCAAGCGGAAACACTCGTACCCTGCTGGTCCGGGGACAAAGTGCCGGCTGATCTTGTCTGCTGGCTGCATGCACTCAGTAACGGGAGAATAACTGCGACAAATATACGCGGACAAAAAATGCGTTTTATCACTGACTGCCTCCATGAATGATCGGCAATTGACGAGGGATCGATAATTCAATCCGGAAACGCACTTCAGCATCACCATTACTGACCAGTATCAGCTCCCCCTGCATACGCCGGATACAATCTCTGGCAATACTCAGCCCCAGCCCGCTGCCTTTTACCGGCCCGCGCCGCTGCCGGGCGCCCTGATAGAAAGGTTCGAAGATCATTTTCTGCTCATGTGCCGGTATCGGTGTTCCGCTATTAGACACATCTATCAGGATCCTGTCTCCGTCACGGCAACTGGAAAAAAGAATCTGCCCGCCAGGCCTCCCATAGTTTATGGCATTAGAATAGAGGTTATCCAGAGTGCGGGCCAGAAGTTGCCGATCGGCCAGACAAGATTGCTCCTGTAAAATCACCTGCGTATCAATATCACGGGCACTGGCTGGCAGGGCATGGGCAGTCACCACTTCATTAATAATATGTTGCAGATCAACGGGCGACATTAAACACCCGGCGTCCGCGGTGTGTCGGTTATAATCCAGTAATTGCTCAATTAGCGTCTGCAGGTGCAGGCTGCTCTGATCAAGGATAGCGACAATTTCCTGTTGATCCCTGTTCAGCGGGCCACTGATCTCCTCCGCCAGTAACGCGCTCCCTTCCCGTAAACTTGCCAGCGGCGTTTTCAGCTCATGGGAAAGATGACGTAAAAATTCATGACGCTGAGCCTCAAGCCAGGATAAACGTTCACTCAGCCAGACGATCCGCTGTCCGAGAGAGCGGATTTCGTCAGGCCCGCGAAAATCGGTCATTCCGTCTATTTCCCCGCCCTCTCCCAGCCGGTGGATCATTTTTTTCAGGTTTTTTATCGGCCCGATGATCATCCGGGTGAATAACCATATAAACCCGAGGCTGATCAAAAACAGTAACAATGCCTGCCAGCCAAAAAATGCGCCACGATCCGCAATTTCACGTTGCAGCTCTAAACCACGGGTAAAGACATTCTGCCGGGTTTCTTCAACCAGCTGACTGTTAGCAATAGAAAATGCAATCAGGTTATCTGACACGCTTTGCGGCGGATTGCCCTGCTCACAGTGAAGTGGCGTCAGGGCCGGTAATAATTGCTGAATTTTTTGTGTGGATTTAAGCCGTGGTAAACGCCGGAAGTGAGTCTGCAGCATTTGCCGGTAACGTATATATTGCTGCTGATACAGAGACTCAAGTGTCGGATCATTTAACACACAAAACTGCCGGTAATTACGTTCCAGTTCCAGGGCTGAGCGGGCCATCATTTCACTCAGACGGACATCCGTAAAGGTATTACGGTTGGTTTCTGCGGCCTGTTCACTGAGACTGGAAAAGCTTTCCCAGGCCTGCCATGCCAGCACAAGTAACGGTAACAATACCAGCACAAAAGCCAGCAAAACTAACTGTCTGAGAGAACGGGGGACAAAAGACCAGCGCTTCACGGTGACCGCCATCGGGAAAATAAAGATGATGCTAGCCGGATTAAGCTCAGGAAGGAAGCAGACTGCGGGAAAAATCCACGCTGTAATGACAGGAATAAATGAAAAGCACCGGGAATCACTGTCCGGTGTAGTCTCCGGACCAGTGTCAGAAAGGTATAACGCCGGCCATACCGGCGTTAAGAAAAAGGCGGTGCCTTACTCAACGTTACGCCCGTAGCATGATAACGCAGTAAAACTGACGATTATCAAAAGTCGGACGGCAGGCACCTTGGGGCATCATTCAAAGTTTATGAGCGCTTGACCGCTTACGCAGGGCATCATAAAGAGCAGAATGAGCTGTACTGACTATAATGCAATAGCTGTGCCACATATTACAAGTGTTTTTATATCAGTAAGTTAATGGCATTACGGCCACTATATCATCTCAGGACAGGTCGGAATTGTCTCTGATCAGAGACATTTAAAGCAGGTTGATAAATAATATATATTTATCAAATAATTAAGTGTCACAATTCAGCGACAGTTTGCGAGGGGAAATGTCACCATAATGATACAGTCCCCCTCTGTGGCCAGCAGGAGGCAGATAAAAAAAGCACTCCGCAGAGTGCTTTTTGTACCACATTCACCGCAGGCTGATGATTAGCCCAGCTGTTTACGTGCATTACGGAAAATACGCATCCACGGGCTGTCTTCGCCCCACTGCTGCGGGTGCCAGGAGTTACTCACCGTACGGAACACCCGTTCCGGGTGAGGCATCATAATAGTGACGCGACCGGAGGTATTGGTTACCGCAGTCATCCCTTTCGGTGAACCATTCGGGTTAGCCGGATAATTTTCGGTGACATTGCCGTAGTTATCGACAAAACGCAGCGCAACCAGCCGCTGTGCTTCCAAATCATCCAGCTGTTGTTGATCACGCAGTTCGGCAAAACCTTCGCCATGAGATACGGCGATTGGCATACGCGAACCCGCCATTCCCGACAGTAATAATGACGGGCTGTCAGCCACTTCAACCATACTAAAACGTCCTTCAAACCGTTCAGACTGGTTACGCACAAAGCGTGGCCACAGGTCACTGCCGGGGATCAACTCACGCAAGTTAGACATCATCTGACAGCCGTTACATACCCCCAGAGCCAGTGTCTGGTCACGATGGAAAAACTGCTCGAAGTTCTCACGAACCCGCGGGTTAAACAGAATGGACTTCGCCCAGCCCTCACCCGCACCCAGTACATCACCATAAGAGAAACCGCCACAGGCGGCCAGTACATGGAAGTCATCCAGCCCGCGACGTCCGGCAAGTAAATCACTCATATGGACATCGACAGTATCAAAACCAGCGCGATGGAACGCCGCAGCCATTTCCACATGGGAGTTAACCCCCTGCTCACGTAAGACCGCCAGTTTAGGCCGGGCACCGGTAGCAATCATCGGGGCTGCAATATCTTCGGCCGGATCGAAACTCAGCGATACATTCAGGCCGGGATCCTTATCGTCCAGTTTAGTCTGGTGTTCCTGATCCGCGCAGTCCGGATTATCACGCAGCCGCTGCATCTGCCAGGTCGTTTCTGCCCACCAGCGACGCAGGACAGAACGTTTCTCCTGATAGACGACCTGCTGTGATGCACGTACCACAAAGTCGTCTCCGCACTGTGCACTGCCTAATACATGCAGGCAGTCACTCAGCCCATGCTGTGCAAATACTGCGTTCACCGCCGCAAGGTCAGCCGTATTGATCTGGATAACCGCACCCAGTTCCTCGGTAAACAGCGACGCCAGTGTATCCCGGCCAAGGGCGGTAATATCAACATCCACACCACAATGTCCGGTAAAGGCCATTTCTGCCAGCGTGACCAGTAAACCACCGTCAGAACGGTCATGGTAAGCCAGTAATTTCTGTTCACTCACCAGTTGCTGGATAGCAGCAAAGAAACCCGCCAGTTGCTGTGCATCACGGACATCCGCCGGGGTATCACCCAGCTGGCTGTAAACCTGAGCCAGTGCGGTCGCTCCCAGGGTATTGGCCCCTGCACCTAAGTCCACCAGTAATAGCAGATTATCTGACTGTGACTGTAACTCAGGGGTGACCGTATGGCGAACATCTTCAACCCTGGCAAACGCGGTAATTACCAGAGACAGAGGAGACGTCATTTCCCGCGGCTGATCGTTCTGCTGCCAACGGGTTTTCATCGACATTGAATCTTTACCGACCGGGATAGTCAGCCCCAGAGCCGGACACAGCTCTTCACCCACCGCTTTTACCGCCGCATATAAACCGGCATCTTCTCCCGGATGACCGGCAGCAGACATCCAGTTGGCCGACAGTTTAACGCGGGTCAGTTCACCAATGTCTGTCGCCGCCAGGTTAGTCAGTGCTTCCCCTACCGCCATGCGTGCCGATGCAGCAAAATCCAGCAACGCTACCGGCGCACGTTCACCAATCGCAAAAGCTTCACCATGATAACTGTCCAGGCTGGCTGTGGTGACGGCACAGTTTGCTACCGGGATCTGCCAGGGTCCGACCATCTGGTCACGTGCCACCATGCCGGTGACGGAACGGTCACCGATAGTGATAAGGAAGGTTTTTTCGGCAACACCTGGCAAGTGCATTACACGTTTTACCGCCTCAGCCAGAGAGATACCGTCGCGGCTAAGCGCCACCCCCTCGGCCTGCAGAGTCGTGACGTCGCGGGTCATTTTCGGGGTTTTGCCCAGCAGTACATCCAGCGGCATATCAATCGGCTGGTTAGCAAAATGTTCGTCTGTCAGAGTCAGATGCAGCTCTTCGGTTGCCTCACCAATAACTGCATAAGGTGCCCGTTCGCGTTTACACAGCTGTTCAAATAACGCAATTTTTTCCGGCGCAACCGCCAGGACATAACGTTCCTGGGACTCGTTACACCAGACTTCCAGCGGACTCATCCCCGGTTCATCACTCAGAATATCGCGCAGGTTAAAGCGTCCGCCACGGCCACCGTCGCTGACCAGCTCCGGCATTGCATTCGATAATCCGCCTGCACCGACATCATGAATAAACAGAATCGGGTTCTGTTCACCCAGTTGCCAGCAGCGGTCAATCACTTCCTGACAACGGCGTTCCATCTCAGGGTTATCTCGCTGCACAGAAGCAAAATCCAGATCAGCATCGGACTGACCTGACGCCATCGATGATGCTGCACCACCGCCCAGACCAATATTCATTGCAGGGCCGCCCAGAACTATCAGTTTAGCCCCGACGGTAATGTCACCTTTCTGCACGTGATCAGCGCGGATATTACCGATTCCGCCCGCCAGCATCACCGGCTTATGATAACCACGCAGCTCTTCACCATTGTGGCTGTTTACCTGCGCTTCGTAGGTACGAAAATATCCGTTCAGTGCCGGACGGCCGAATTCATTATTAAATGCCGCCCCGCCCAGCGGGCCTTCCGTCATAATATCCAGCGCGCTGACAATCCGCTCCGGTTTACCGAAATCCTGTTCCCACGGCTGCTCAAAACCGGGGATCCTCAGGTTAGACACGGAGAAGCCGGTCAGACCCGCTTTAGGTTTAGCGCCGCGGCCGGTCGCACCTTCATCACGTATTTCCCCGCCCGACCCTGTCGCCGCTCCCGGCCACGGAGAGATCGCTGTCGGGTGGTTATGGGTTTCCACTTTCATCAGGATATGGGCTTCTTCCTGATGGTAATCATAGCGGCCCTGCTGATCATCCGCATAAAAACGACCCACGGTTGAACCTTCCATCACTGCCGCATTGTCTTTATAGGCAGAGAGCACATGCTCAGGATTTTTTTCGAAGGTATTTTTAATCATTTTAAACAGCGACTTTGGCTGTTTTTCACCGTCAATAATCCAGTCGGCGTTAAAGATTTTGTGACGGCAGTGCTCAGAGTTAGCCTGAGCAAACATATACAGCTCAATATCGTTCGGGTTACGTCCCAGCGCGGTAAAGGCTGCCAGCAGATAGTCAATTTCGTCTTCTGCCAGTGCCAGCCCGAGGGAGAGGTTTGCTTCCTGCAGCGCTTCACGCCCGTGTCCCAGAATATCCACCGCCTTTACCGGTTGTGGCTGATGATGAGCGAACAGTTGTTCAGCCTGAGACAGATCCGTGAATACGGTTTCCATCATCCGGTCATGGAGTAATACCCCCAGCCGGGCCCACTGAGCTTCTGTCAGGTTTTCTGCCTGAATATAGAAAGCCAGCCCGCGTTCCAGCCGCAACACTTTAGATAGTTCACAGTTATGTGCAATATCAGTCGCTTTCGAAGACCATGGCGATATGGTACCCGGCCGCGGGGTAACCAGTAATAAACGTCCGGCAGGTTCATGTTCTGCCAGCGAGGGACCGTATTTAAGAAGACGTTGGAGACGATTTTGCTCGTCCTGAGTCAGGGGTGAACTGACATCAGCAAAATGCACGTATTCGGCATAAATGTCACTCACCGGCAGATGAGCGTCGTGAAAGCTGGTCAACAGTTTGTTAATACGAAATGCCGACAGAGCGGGCGAACCACGCAAAATTTCCATCATTAAAGATCTCTCGTCTTCGAAACGCCGGGCGACGCTTCATTGGGCGCAACAGGGGGAAAACGGGGCGTATTATAAAGAATAAGGCCCCGTTACGAAACCGTTTGCGCGGATTTTATCTGGATAATTCACCGCCCAAAAAACAAACATTTCTTGCTATAAAAGTTGCTCTTTGCCTTTTTGTTGCTCAAAATGCTCTCCGCGTCGGGGTACTATTCCTGTGTTTAACATCCTGCCAAAAGGCTGAACCCGGCGCTGATTAATGAGATAATACTTTGAAATACTTAAAGTTTAATTATCTTTTGATCGGTCTTGTCACTCTATTACTGGCAATAGCTTTATGGCCTGCGATACCCTGGCATTCAGGTTCACAAGACACTCTGTCGCAAATAAAATCGCGCGGAGTATTACGTATCAGCACCATAAATTCGTCACTGACCTGGCAAAAGATAAATAAAGATCCTACGGGAATGGATTACGAACTGGCCAAACGCTTTGCAGACTATCTGGGCGTGAAGCTGGAGGTCACTGTACGCCCGAATATTGAAAGCCTGTTTGATGATCTGAACAATCACCAGGCGGATTTACTGGCTGCGGGTCTGGCCTGGGACAGCCACCGCCAGCAAAACTACCGTAGCGGACCGGCCTACTATACGACCACGCAACAACTGGTCTACCGCGTCGACCGGCCACGGCCTAAAAATCTGGGTGATCTGCGAGGTACACTGGCCGTGCCTTCAGAGTCAGCGTTTATTCCGACCCTTAAAGCGGCAAAAGCAGATCAATACCCGCAACTTGACTGGAGCATAGAGAAGAAACTCAGTCCTCAGGCAGTGCTGGAACAGGTAGCCTCAGGCAAACTGGACTATACCATCGGTGATTCGGCGACCATCGGTATGATGCAACGTATTCACCCGAAACTGGCTGTCGCGTTTGATGTCACCAGTGAGACTCCCGTGAACTGGTATATGGCAAAATCTGCTGATGATAGCCTGAATGCTGCCCTGCTTGATTTTTATAACCGTTTAAATGAAGAAGGTACTCTGGCGCGGCTGGATGAAAAATATTTTGGCCATACGGGAAGCTTTGACTATGTTGATACCCGGACATTTTTACGGGCGATTGACAGTACCCTGCCTTCCCTGCAGCCACTGTTCAAAAAATATGCCAGCCAGATAGACTGGCGTTTGCTGGCAGCGATTGCTTATCAGGAGTCACACTGGGATCCGCGGGCCACATCACCGACCGGCGTCCGGGGGATGATGATGCTCACCCGTAATACGGCCGACAGTCTGGAGGTCAGTGACCGGCTGGATGCTGCCGAAAGTATTCGCGGTGGCAGCCAGTATTTGCAAAATCTGATGGATAAAATGCCGGAAACTATCCCTTCAGATGAGCGTATCTGGTTCGCCCTGACTGCCTATAATATCGGTTATGCCCATATGATGGATGCCCGAAAACTCACCATGAAGCAGGGGGGCAATCCCGATAGCTGGGCCGATGTCAAAACCCGGTTACCGCTGCTGGCTCAGAAACGTTATTACAGCCAGACAACTTACGGCTTTGCCCGCGGCAATGAAGCCTATAATTACGTGGAAAATATCCGTAAATACAATATCAGCCTGGTCGGATACCTGCAGGAAATGCAGCAGAAACCGCCGGTTCTGCCGGAATCCGATCCTGTAACACCGGCTGAACCACAAATTGCTATGAACTAAGTGACTGATTTTCCCGCTGCGCCTGGCGCAGCGCTTTTTTTTGTGCACGACGCAGGCGGAAAAACTCACTTAACTGGCTGGCACATTCGTCAGCCAGTACCCCTCCGGTAACCTCTATCCGGTGATTCATCCCCGGGTGACCGGGCACATCCAGTAAAGACCCCGCAGCCCCGGTTTTCCCATCACTGGCACCGAATACCAGTCTGGAGATACGGCTGTGTACCATCGCCCCGGCACACATTACGCAGGGCTCAAGGGTGACATACAGGGTTGTGTCGAGTAAGCGATAATTGTTCAGTGCCCGCCCGCCATTACGCAGCGCCATGATTTCAGCATGTGCTGTCGGATCATGTGATGCCACAGGATGGTTCCAGCCTTCGGCAATCAGCGCCCCCTGAGACACCAGTACCGCACCGACCGGAACTTCATTATTATCCTGAGCCCGCTTTGCCAGCGATAATGCGTAACGCATCCAGTACTCATCATTTTTTTCGGTCAACACTTTATCCCCGGTTAATATTTTCGCGGCGCATTATACCGGGATCACTGATGAATGCGTAGCAGCGGTCGCGGTCCTCCGGCCGGAGTATTGTCGTTCACCCTTCGCCGAGCGGTTCAATCTCTCCGCGGGCGGTGACACGCCAGCGATGGCTGCAGCAGGCCATTAACGGATTATCCTGACGACTGTCACTGTAACCGCTGTAAAGCCGCAGCGGGCTGCCCAGTTGCCGTTCCAGCTGCCTGACTTTTTCTTTACCAATACAGCGCAGAGTCAGTACCCGCCCTCCGAGACTGCGTCGCATCTGTGAACCGATAATATTTACCGCGGGTAAAAAAGAGGACTGATGATACACACTTTCCACCAGCGTCACCGGCGACCCGGTAATTAACCAGACACTGGTATCCGTTGCCTGAAGATAGTGATTAAGCCGCCGGTGCACATCCGGAAACGGGATCACCCGTGGCCGGAACCAGCGACAAAACGCCTGTTGCTGCCGCTGTAAAAATGCTTCACTGTGCCCGACAGTCACCGACCAGAGTAACAGGCTGACAGGCCAGCGTGAGGCCCGGCCACAGACCAGTAACCCGCCGGCAATAAGCGGTATCAGCAACAATAGCGGCAACAGATTTAACGGTTGCCGGACAAGGCAATAGCGCAGATAACTGCCGAATAAATCCTGTTTATGGAGCGTGCCATCAAGATCGAAAAACACCACCCGTTGTTGTGCTTTTTTCATTATTTATGACTCTTCAGAGCTCTGCCGATACTCACCGTATCCTGACTGTAGCAGATATCACCACAATGCCGGATATACCGGGTACCACTCATAGGCTGCGGATTGATCCCCGCCTTGCGAAGAACATCACCGCAGGCATTATTGGGCTTTAACGGCTTCTGTGGTAAAGTGCGCCCCATTAACCCGCCTTTTAGTGTGGGATAACGCTGTCGCCGGAGCTAACCACAGAAACCCCGGTAGTGATGAAAAATGGTATAAGGCAGATAACCGAAGTGGCATTACTGATAACTACGCGCTGTATAAATTGTGATATGTGCGAACCCGAATGCCCTAACCAGGCGATTTCAATGGGGGATACCATCTATCAGATTGATGCCGATCGCTGCACCGAATGTGTGGGTCATTACGACGCACCGACCTGCCAGAGTGTCTGCCCGATCAATAATACTATTATCACCGATCCGCAGCAGACAGAAACCACCGATGCATTATGGGAAAAGTTTGTGACCCTGTGGCACTCTGCCTGAGTCAGCGGAATCAGTTTTCCAGGATTACCGTCGCACAGGCATAACGACGTTCATCCGCCAGGGTAACATGCACATGGCGAACGCCCAGATTTTCTGCCAGTGCACTGGCCTGACCAAAAAAACGCAGACAGGGTTTACCCAGCGCATCATTGAACACTTCAAACTGGTTGAAAGCCAGCCCGCCGCGGATTCCGGTGCCAAACGCTTTGGCAACGGCTTCTTTTACTGCAAACCGTTTCGCCAGAAAACGCACCGGCTGATGGTGTTGCTGATATTGCTGCCATTCGAAATCAGTCAGTACCCGGCGAGCCAGCCGGTCACCGGACCGGCCAATCACCTGCTCAATGCGTTCAATCTCAACAATATCAGTACCCAGCCCGAGAATAGCCATTAACGACGCGATTCTCTGAGCAGGGTTTTCATTTCACCTACTGCCCCGGCCAGGCCGGTGATCACTGCCTTGCCGATAACAGAATGGCCGATATTCAACTCATAGATCTCTGGTATCGCCGCAACCGGTAAGACATTATGGTAAGTCAGTCCGTGACCGGCATTGACTTTCAGACCGCGGGAGACGGCATATTGCACGGCTTCACGAATACGTTCAAGTTCAGCATCCTGAGCCGGCCCCTGCGCAGCTTCCGCATAAGCCCCCGTATGAATCTCGATAAACGGTGCCCCGGCAGTAACCGCTGCGTCAATCTGCCGGCGATCTGCATCAATAAACAGGGACACCAGAATACCGGCCTCACTGAGGCGCTTGACGGCGGCATTGAGTTTTTGCTGCTGCCCTGCCACATCCAGCCCGCCTTCGGTGGTCACTTCCCGGCGGTTTTCCGGCACCAGACAACAAAAATGCGGACGTGTCTCACAGGCAATGTTTAACATCTCTTCGGTGACAGCCATTTCCAGATTCATCCGTGTCTGGATAGTTTCACGCAGCAAACGAATATCACGGTCAGTAATATGGCGGCGGTCTTCGCGTAAATGAACTGTGATCCCATCAGCGCCGGCCTGCTCAGCAATAAAGGCGGCCTGCACCGGATCCGGATAGCATGTGCCTCTGGCATTACGTAAGGTGGCGATATGGTCAATATTGACCCCTAATAATAATTCCTTCATGACAATCCTCAGTCTGAATAATGGCACCCGGCCGGGTTCAGGAGCTCCCTGATCACTGTTTGTCTGGCGCTACTGTCCCGGCGGGCAACGTAAATTGCCGGAATAATTCCTGGCTCTTTAATGGTTTACCACCAAGATAAGGCTTTAAGGCTATACGTGTAAAACGTTTTGCTGCTTTCAGGGTATCGCCGTCCGGAAACTCACGCGCATAAAGTGCCAGCAAATGCCGGCCGGTGAAACTGCGCTGGGTCACAACCAGACTGGCGATAAAACCTTTTTCGTCCCGGTAACTGTAAGTCATTGTTTCACTGACAGGTTCGCCACTGCCGGCGCAATGTAAAAAATCGACCCCGTAACCAAGATGCCCCAGCACCGCCAGTTCGAAACGACGTAATACGGGCTCAGCCGATCCGGTGGCCGCAGCCAGCCCCTGAATACAGTGCAGATAGTCGAAAAACAGTTCGGAGAAGGGAATTTCCTGTCCCAGCACACGGGAAAGCAATTCATTGACGTATAAACCGCAGTACAGATACGTACCACTGAGCGGCAGTGCCAGCGAAATGGCTTCGGCACTGCGGAGGGTTCTGATATCACCTTTACCGGACCAGCGAACCAGTAACGGCGTAAAAGGCTGTAAGGTACCTTTCAGTTGCGAACGTTTGGAACGGGCGCCTTTTGCCAGCACCCGGACCCGGCCTTCGCTTTCGCTGAACAGATCCAGTAACAGGCTGGTTTCGCTGTACGGGCGACTATGCAGTACAAATGCGCGTTGCCAGCCTTCCATTGGTTAAAGGTCGTCAGTATAACCCAGGCTGCGTAACGCACGTTCATCGTCCGCCCAGCCGGATTTCACTTTAACCCACAGTTCCAGATGCACTTTAACTTCAAACATCTGTTCCATATCTCTGCGGGCTTCAATGCCGATAGTTTTAATTCTGGAACCTTTATTACCGATCACCATTTTTTTCTGGCCTTCCCGCTCGACCAGAATCAGACCATGGATATCGTAACCGCCGCGTTCGTTATTCACAAACTGCTCGATTTCGACCGTTACTGAGTAAGGCAGTTCAGCCCCCAGAAAACGCATCAGTTTTTCACGGATGATCTCTGAGGCCATAAAGCGCTGAGAACGGTCGGTCACATAGTCTTCAGGAAAATGGTGATCTGCTTCCGGCAGGCGTTTGTGCACGATAGCGGCAATCGCATCGACATTATTCCCGTCTTCAGCACACATGGGGACCACATCCAGGAAATCCATTTTCTGGCTCAGCATCTGAATATGCGGCAGTAAAATAGATTTATCCTGCAGGTTATCAATCTTGTTGATCGCCAGGACTACCGGTACTTTGCCTGCTTTCAGTTTACCCAGCACCATTTCGTCATCATCTGTCCAGCGGGTTCCTTCCACGACAAAGATAATCAGTTCCACATCCCCGATAGAACTACTGGCTGCACGGTTCATCAGGCGGTTAATCGCCCTTTTTTCTTCCATATGCAGGCCGGGGGTATCAACATAAATAGCCTGATAATTGTCCCGGGTATCAATACCCATGATACGGTGTCGCGTGGTTTGTGGCTTACGCGAGGTAATAGAAATTTTCTGACCCAGTAACTGGTTCAGTAAGGTAGATTTACCGACATTTGGCCGGCCTACAATTGCGATAAAACCGCAATGGGGTGCTTGTTCGCTCATTCAATTCCTAACTTAGTCAGCGCCTGTTCTGCGGCTGCCTGTTCTGCTTTGCGGCGGCTGGAACCAACACCAACCACCGCATCATCCATCCCGCTCACCTGACAATGAATAGTAAATTCCTGGTCATGTGCTTCACCGCGTACCTGTACTACCAGATAGGAAGGTAACGGTAAATGACGGCCCTGTAGAAATTCCTGCAGGCGCGTTTTCGGGTCTTTTTGTTTATCACCCGGACTGATTGATTCCAGGCGACTCTGATACCATTTGAGGATCAGTTGTTCTATTTGCTGTATATCGCTGTCGAGAAAAATCCCGCCAATCAACGCTTCAACAGTATCGGCCAGAATTGACTCGCGGCGGAAACCGCCACTTTTCAGTTCTCCCGGACCAAGGCGCAGACACTCGCCCAGTTCAAACTCGCGGGCCATCTCCGCCAGAGTATTACCGCGCACCAGGGTAGCACGCATCCGGCTCATGTCCCCTTCATCCACGCGCGGGAAGCGGTGATATAAAGCATTAGCAATCACATAGCTGAGTATTGAATCTCCGAGAAATTCCAGCCGCTCATTGTGTTTGCTGCTTGCACTGCGATGCGTTAATGCCTGCTGCAGTAAATCTGCTTGTGAAAAAGTATAGCCCAGTTTCCTCTGGAGCTTAGTCATCAGGATGGGGTTCATGCGTTTCCAGCTCTTATCTTACGTCTGTTGCTCTGCACACGAAACAGGGCTGATACAGCACTCTCTGTTTAGTGTGCAGTGGCCTGCCGGCCAGGTTTGAGAAACAAGGCCCGCAAATGCGGGCCCACATTAGTATTAATGGATGCCACCAATACGGCTCAGGCGTACACCTGTCGGCCACTGGCCTTCCTGTTTTTTGAAGCTCATCCAGATGGCAACGGCTTTACCCACCAGGTTCTTCTCAGGAACAAATCCCCAGTAACGGCTGTCAGCACTGTTGTCGCGGTTGTCGCCCATCATAAAGTACTCACCGGCAGGTACAACCCATGTTGCCGGGGGCTGACCTGGCTGCTGGTAATAGGAACTGACCGGACTCTGTGCTTCATTAACCAGTAAAATATTATGGGTGACATCACCAAGGGTTTCTTTGCGGATCCCAAGGCGCAGTCCGCCCTGCATACTTTGATCCAGCGGTAGCTGATAGAATCCGTTACCGACTTCATTACCGTCAAAACCACTGAAGGTCTGCACAAAGTTACTCGGTTCCATATCACTGTAGGTCACAGGGACCGGATTACCACAATGGCCAAAACCACAGCCCGGAGTGATGGAGAGGGTTTTACTGTAAGGGTCAAATACCACCTTATCACCAGGTAAACCAATCACACGCTTAATATAGTCGACACTGGGATCTTTCGGATATTTAAACACCACCACGTCACCACGTTTCGGGTGGCCGGTCGGGATCAGCGTTGTCTGGGTAATCGGATCTTTCAGTCCGTAGGCAAACTTTTCGACCAGAATAAAATCACCGATCAGTAAGGTCGGCATCATGGATGCCGACGGAATCTGAAATGGCTCAAAAATAAATGAGCGCACAATGAAAACCACAAATAATACCGGGAATACCGATACAGAGGTTTCAATCCAGCCCGGTTTACGGTCAACAGCGCTCAGGGCTGTTTTATCCAGCGTATTACCCGCCTGTTCCTGAGCCTGTTGCTGCTTCCTGCGGCGGGCCGGCGCCCACACAAATTTATCAATGCACCAGATGATTCCGGTGATTAAGGTCGCTAACGCCAGAATCAACGCAAACATATTTGCCATGCCAGGTCCTTATTTATTGTCCTTGCCCACATGAAGAATGGCTAAAAACGCTTCCTGTGGTAACTCTACGTTGCCCACCTGCTTCATACGTTTTTTACCGTCTTTCTGTTTCTGCAACAGCTTTTTCTTACGGCTTACGTCACCGCCATAACACTTGGCGAGTACGTTTTTACGTAATTGTTTCACTGTCGAACGGGCAATAATGTGGTTACCAATCGCAGCCTGAATCGCAATATCAAACTGCTGACGCGGGATCAGATCTTTCATCTTTTCCACCAGTTCACGTCCGCGATATTGCGAATTATCACGATGGGTAATCAGTGCTAATGCATCAACACGTTCTGAGTTAATCAGAACATCGACACGTACCATGTCAGAGGCCTGGAATCGTTTAAAATTATAATCCAGAGATGCATAACCCCGCGACGTCGACTTCAGCCGGTCAAAGAAATCCAGAACAACTTCAGCCATCGGGATTTCATAGGTTAATGCAATCTGGTTTCCATGATAAACCATATTGGTTTGCACGCCGCGTTTCTCAATACAAAGTGTAATGACGTTACCCAGATACTCCTGCGGTACCAGCATATGACACTCAGCAATAGGTTCGCGTAATTCTTCAATATTATTCAGAGGTGGCAGCTTGGAAGGGCTGTCCACATAAACAGTTTCACCGTCTGTGGTCTGTACCTGGTAAACCACGGTCGGGGCGGTAGTGATCAGGTCGAGATCATACTCACGCTCCAGACGTTCCTGGATAATTTCCATATGCAGCAGACCGAGGAAACCACAACGGAATCCAAAGCCCAGTGCCGTAGAGCTCTCCGGCTCATAGAACAGCGATGCATCATTCAGGCTGAGTTTACCCAGCGCATCACGGAATGATTCATAATCATCAGAACTGACAGGGAACAGACCCGCATATACCTGTGGCTTCACTTTTTTAAAGCCCGGTAACGCTTTATCCGCCGGATTGCGGGCGCTGGTCAGGGTATCACCTACCGGTGCACCTAAAATGTCTTTAATCGCACACACCAGCCAGCCAACTTCGCCACACCCCAGGGAGTCGCGGTCAACCCGCTTCGGTGTAAAGATACCTAACCGATCAGCGTTATAGACCTGTCCGGTACTCATTACCTTAATTTTCTCACCTTTGCGCAGAGTGCCGTTTTTAATCCGCACCAGTGACACTACGCCCAGGTAGTTATCAAACCATGAGTCGATAATCAGTGCCTGCAACGGGCCTTCAGGATCACCTTCCGGGGCCGGGATATCACGGACCAGACGTTCCAGCACATCTGGCACACCGATACCGGTTTTTGCCGAGCAGCGCACTGCATCTGTTGCATCAATCCCAACAATATCTTCAATTTCCTGAGCCACACGGTCAGGATCGGCTGCCGGCAGGTCAATTTTATTCAGTACCGGAACGACTTCGAGGTCCATTTCCATGGCCGTATAGCAGTTGGCCAGGGTCTGGGCTTCAACCCCCTGCCCTGCATCCACCACCAGCAATGCCCCTTCACAGGCCGCCAGTGACCGGGAAACTTCATAAGAAAAGTCGACGTGTCCCGGAGTATCGATGAAATTCAGCTGATAGGTCTGACCATCCGTCGCTTTATAATCCAGCGTCACACTCTGTGCTTTAATGGTAATACCGCGTTCACGTTCCAGTTCCATTGAATCCAGAACCTGAGCAGCCATTTCACGATCGGTCAGCCCGCCGCAGGTCTGAATCAGGCGATCGGAAAGCGTAGATTTGCCGTGATCGATGTGCGCTATAATGGAAAAGTTTCTTATATGCTTCATTTATATGAATATCTTCGCGTAAAAACGTCTGTTGAATACCCGGGCACAGAGATGATAAGTAACATCACTCGTTACTCGTATTGAGTCAGCCTCATTAATGAGGAGGCATATTACACTGTTAAGGGCCGCTACGAAAGCCGGTAACCCGGTGTAATTGCTACAGAGAAAGGTAAATTCAGGTGTGAAAAAGGCCGGACATTGTCCGGCCAGGGTTACTCACTCTTTACGTTTTCAAAACGTAATGTATCAGGTGGCAAAGCAATACTGAGGATCACTGGCTGAAAAGCTTCTTTATCACCGATCAGCGCCGAGATGCCTTTAGACAAAATAAAACCACCCACGCCGCCAAGCAATGCGCCACTGGCCGAGGCGAGATCCGAATGAAAGAGCATCTGAAACAATCCGGCAAGCATAAACAGCCCCAGTAGCGGAGTCATATAGACTAACAGCGCAGAGCCCAGCAGACTGCTTTCGCGGATGCCTAACTCAATACGCTGGCCCGGCTGTAGTGGCTGTTTACTGGCAATCTGCATAACTTCGGCATCTGCAGGCCCAAGTTTATTCAGTAAATGGCTGCCACAGCCTTTGCGGGCCGTACAGCTATTACAGGAGGTTTTAGCCTCAGTATGCAGTGTCGCTATCCCGTTTTCCCAGCTAGCAACCGTTGCCCATTCTCTCATCATAGTCAGTTACCTGTATCAACACTATCCGCAATACGTTTCGCGGTTGCCGGAGGAAGTTCGCCAACAACACTTATTTCTTTATTATTACGTATTTCCACCTGAATGGTACGTCGTCCAGTGCGCAATGTCTGATTCAGGCTGTATTTATCTGCATCAGTCACATTAATGGTAAAGGTAAATAAACCATCAGAGTAAAGCCGGGTTTCGAAAGCTTTCCCGATATTCGGGATTTGACGGCGGGTCTGAGAAATCATTTGCATACCGGCGGGCAGCCATGCGGGCTTCCAGGAAAAATTAACCTTCTCCCCTGCCGGCAAAGAGATAACCGGCGGCAGACTGGTGTCTTTCAGCGCCTGCATCATGCGGCTGATACCGTTATCCACCGCAAAACTGATCACCTGGAACTGCTCGATAGTCTCACCGTCCTGGTCCAGCAGGTCAACGCGTAATGGCAGGGAGGTATCAACATCCAGCCAGATGACATAGCTGTAGCGGGAACCATCATGAGAGACAACCCGCACTACATCACACATCTGATCGGCCACCCGCGAACGGCCAACCGGAATAAAATCATAGAAATCGTGTAACCGGCTAAAATCGGCATACAGTACCGAAGGCAGACCATCAATGATGTGCTCTCCGGGTAAGGTAAAGGGCTCTAAACCAGATTCAAAATAGCTGATATTGTTACCGCGCTGGATAATTTCACGCCGCGGGCCATCCATTTGCAGCATCTGGGCATAAGTCTGTCCGGAAACCAGCGCATGACGATAACGCAGTGATTCAATCCCCTGCCGGGAAACATTGATATAGGCGAGTTCGTAATTAAGACTGGCGCTGGCTTGTTCCATCTTTTCCAGCAATGCCTCAGACGCAGACTCCTGCGCTGAGGTGGCAAATGAAAAAAGTAAGCTACCAGCCAGAGTAGCTATCAGACGAAACGGTTTTTTCATTACTGCTACTGAATACCCAGAGACTGATTACCCGGCACATTGATCTGTGCCTGTTCAGGAGCACCCGACTCGAACTGGTCATTATTCAGACGGCGTTGCAGTTCATAGTCCTGCAGCATCGCATTAACTCTGCGGCGCTGGTCCTGAACCTGCTGCGAAGCATTGCCCGCATCAAAGATATCTGAAGGGACACCCAGACTTACCGGAGACGCTTTACCCATCATCGGCAGGGTATTAAATGCCGGGGTATCTGAGGTGTCAGCCGCATTGCTGGTGCCTGTCGGCGAATTACCATAGTGCTGCACCCCGACAATAACCGCCAGAGAAACACAGGCTGCCACACCCACCTGAGCCAGTTGTGCCATCCACGGGTGATTTTTGCCGAAAAACGGCATTTTACGCCAGCGTGAAGGAACCGGCTGGGCTTCCGGAATCAGCGAGGTCACATTACGGGCCGGTTCCTGCGCAATAGCTTCTGCAACACGGGCCGAGATATCAAAATGAACCACTGTTCCGACATCGCCACGCATCGTATCACGGATAAGATGATAATCAGCCCAGTGCTGCTGCAACTCTGCATCTTTAGCCAGCGAAGCAATCAATGACTGATCTAATATTTCACCATCCATTAAAGCGGAAAGTTGTTCTTTCTGCATGCCTTTTACCTTTCAAGTAGCCGCTGTCACTAGCGCTGGATCAGCGGTTGAACTTTGTTATCAATAGCCTCGCGGGCCCGGAAAATCCGTGAACGTACAGTTCCTACCGGACAGTCCATAATCTCAGCAATCTCTTCGTAGCTCAGGCCATCAAGCTCCCGGAGAGTAATTGCCATCCGCAAGTCCTCAGGTAATGTTTCTATCGTTCTAAAGACAATTTGTTTCAATTCGTCTGACAACATTAAATTCTCAGGGTTCGAAATTTCTTTTAATGCCCCTGCACTTTCGAAATTTTCTGCATCTGCCGCATCCACATCACTGGATGGTGGCCGGCGTCCCTGAGCTACCAGGTAGTTTTTCGCTGTGTTGACAGCAATACGGTATAACCAGGTATAGAAAGCACTATCGCCACGGAATGACTCAAGGGCACGATAGGCTTTGATAAATGACTCCTGCACAACGTCCGGAACATCCCCTGACGGTACATAACGCGACACAAGGCTCGCCACTTTATGCTGGTATCGGATCACCAGTAAGTTAAATGACTTTTGATCTCCTTTCTGGACGCGCTCAACAAGAACCTGATCTGTTAACTGCTCGCTCATCCGAGGTAATATCCCCACAAAATATGTTCTACATCCAATAAACCACCAGCAACATCTCACAAAATCGGAGCAAGCGGTGACTTAGAGCAGATACTTTAAAGAAAGTTCATCATTCCCTGGGTTTTCCGGATAACAGAGCCAGCAAGCTGCATTATCATCTGTCATCCGGGCCTTGTGTTACTGATAAACTAAGTCCTTCACAGCCCATTATAAGTGAGCAAAGGTAATATTACTGGCAGGTTACCTGATCACACTCAGCTTTTCATCTCTAATTCAGAGCCCGGCCCGGTAAAACAAACCACACTGCGAACCGTTGGTCCGGCAGCACTTATTTTACCTGACGTTCATTGTCCGAAACACGGCAGAAAATGACCGGCCCCGCCGCCGGAAAGGCTCATTACACCATTCCCGGTGATGGCGGTATTAACCATAAGCGCTGACCCGCTATGCTGATGATGGCTGACTGCGGGCCGATAAATAAAAATCCCCTGTCAGTTGCCGGTAACCGGCAGAATACTCCGCTGAAGGATCACGGATAATCAATTGCTGCTCCGTACAGCCGCCGTTTTGTAAGGACAAAAAAGCCAGAATCCGGTGCGGTTGTCGGTCGGCGTATTCACAAATATGTACCCGGGTACGTAATCGCCAGCCTTCATGTTGCGCCAGTTTAATAAATGCCTGCCCTTCACTGGCCGGCAAAATGACACAAAATATGCCCTGTGGCGTAATATGCTGCTGTGCACTTTGCAGCAGCGCCAGGTGAGTCAGGGTGGTAGTGTAGCGGGCGGTCTGTCGTGTTGAAGAACGGCAACTGACACCGGGACTAAAAAATGGCGGGTTACTGACAATCACTGCGTAAGGTTGCGTTATCTGTGGTTCCCACGTCAGGATATCCGCATGATGCACGCAAATTGCTTCCGGCCACGGTGATTCGGCAATATTCTGTCTGGACTGAGTCACCGCCGATGGCTCAATCTCAACCGCATCGATTTGTGGCCTGATACCTTGCGCAGCAATACGTTGCGCCAGCATCAGGGAGATCAGGCCACTGCCACTGCCAATATCCAGAACCCGGCCATCATCAGGCAGCGGTGTACTGGCACCTAAAATAATACCGTCGGTACTGACTTTCATGCCACACTGATCATGGGCGACGAAAAATTGTCGGAAGGTAAAACCATTTTTTCTGAAACTGGGCGCAACCGGCATTTATCCTGTCCTGCATTATGTTGTGACACTGAATAAGACCGCTAAGTGTACCTCCCTGCCATAAATATTGCCGTGAAAATCATGGTCTGTGGCCGGCCTGAAGGGGATAAACATCATTTAGCGGTCATCAGAAAGCAGACAACAGATGAAGAATGCGCCCGAAGTGTCTATAATCAGCGCCCCAAACAGAGGTAGACCATGACTGTAACCACATTTTCCGAACTTGAACTTGATGAAAGCCTGCTTAATGCACTGCAGGATAAAAATTACACACGTCCCACTGCTATACAGGCAGAGGCAATTCCACCCGCACTGGATGGACGTGATGTCCTGGGTTCAGCACCGACAGGTACCGGAAAAACAGCGGCCTATTTACTGCCCGCATTACAACATCTGCTCGACTTTCCCCGTAAAAAGTCAGGTCCTCCGCGTATCCTGATCCTGATACCGACACGTGAACTGGCAATGCAGGTTGCTGAACAGGCCCGTGAACTGGCGAAATATACCCACCTGGATATTTCCACCATTACCGGCGGTGTGGCGTATATGAACCATGCTGAAGTATTCAGTACTAATCAGGACATTGTTGTCGCGACCACCGGCAGGCTGCTGCAATATATTAAAGAAGAGAACTTCGATTGCCGCGCAGTAGAAACACTGATCCTGGATGAAGCCGATCGCATGCTGGATATGGGCTTCGCCCAGGACATTGAAACCATCGCCGGGGAAACGCGCTGGCGTAAGCAGACATTATTGTTCTCGGCTACCCTGGAAGGGGAGCATATCGAAGATTTTGCTGAGCGGATACTGAATGAACCGGTTACCGTTGAATCCGATCCCAGCCGCCGTGAACGTAAAAAAATTCAGCAATGGTATTACCGTGCTGATGACCTGGAACATAAAACCAGACTACTGATCCACCTGCTGAAAAAACCAGAAGCCAGCCGGGCGATTGTGTTTGTGCGTAAGCGCGAGCGCCTGCACGAAGTGGCTGAGTGGTTGCGTCAGGCTGATATCCGTTGCAGCTATCTTGAAGGTGAGATGGTACAGGCTAAGCGTAATGAAGCCATCAAACGACTGACCGAAGGCCGGGTGAACGTGCTGGTCGCCACCGATGTTGCTGCACGTGGTATTGATATTGATGATGTCACTTTGGTGATTAACTTCGATCTGCCGCGCACTGCTGATATCTATCTGCACCGGATTGGCCGCACCGGCCGGGCCGGAAAGAAAGGTACCGCTTTGTCACTGGTTGAAGCTCATGATAACGAACTGCTGATTAAAATTGGTCGTTATCTGAATGAGCCGTTAAAAATCAGAACCATTGATGAACTGCGGCCAAAAACCCGTGCACCTTCAGCCACTGGTCCGAAAAAACCGTCAAAAAGACAGCTGGAAAAACGTAAAGAGAAAAAGAGAGCTGAGGCGGATAAACCGCGGGTAAAACAGCGTCACCGCGATACTAAAAATATCGGTAAGCGCCGCAAATCATCAGTCACCGCAGCCCCTCAGACGCCGGAACAGTCTCCGGATTAAAAATCCATCACCACCGTATAAAAGTCGCCCCTGCGGGGCGATTTTTATCACTGTAAACAGTCGTTTTTACCCTGTTACCCGAAGAAAAAATTCTGACAATCAAAAATCAGATAAATATTTTTATTTATAAAAAATATCAATACGTTATAAATAAAAACGGGGCACAAAGTGCCCCGCTAATACCGGATGATAAAATTACAGGCTTTCGGTAAAAGTACGGGTAATAACATCACGCTGTTGTTCCGGTGTCAGAGCATTAAAACGTACGGCATAGCCTGATACACGGATAGTCAGCTGCGGATATTTTTCCGGATGCTTAACAGCATCTTCAAGAGTTTCGCGGCGTAAAACATTTACATTCAAATGCTGGCCACCTTCAACACGTACCTGCGGTTTTACTTCTAAAGGAATTTCACGATACTCAATATCACCCAGCTCCTGTAAAGAGACCAGCTGATCAGCCTGATAATCACCTTTCGCACACAAACAACGTGCTTCGGCGTTTTCTTCATCAAGTAACCAGAAAGAGTTAAGCAGCGCTTTATTACTGGTTTTCGTGATTTGAATTCCGTTAATCATATTTTTCCTCCCGGGAAAGAAACGGTCATTTAAAAGAATCCGTCTGGATCAACAACATGCTCACTGTATAACAAATAACCAGACCTGCTTCCTTGACCTCAGTCAAAAAAAACCAGAGATCAAATATAACCTTATGATATAAAACGGTTTCTTATGTAAACTATACTCGCAATTTTTCAAATTAATTTTAAGGCTTTACCTGAAAGAGAAAATGGTTAAGCTGGCCGGGAATACTCAGGAGTAAAAAAATGACAACGACACTGACGTGGCATGATGTACTGGCAGCCGAAAAGCAACAGGATTACTTTATTCAGACTCTGAATAGCGTGGAAGAAAGACGCCGCCAGGGTGTCACCGTCTATCCGCCGCAAAAGGATGTATTTAATGCCTTCCGGTTAACCGAACTGCATCAGGTGAAAGTGGTTATTCTCGGTCAGGATCCTTATCACGGTGCGGGTCAGGCACATGGCCTCGCATTTTCTGTACTGCCGGGGGTAGCAACACCACCTTCATTACTGAATATGTACAAAGAACTGGAACAGGATATTGAAGGCTTTACGCGGCCAAACCATGGTTACCTGGCAAGCTGGGCAACTCAGGGGGTACTGCTGCTGAACACGGTTTTAACTGTCGAAGCAGGAAAAGCCCATTCTCATGCCCGACTGGGCTGGGAACAGTTTACAGATCAGGTTATTTCACTGATAAATCAGCATCGTGAGGGGGTTATATTTTTACTGTGGGGCGCCCATGCGCAGAAAAAAGGCCGTATTATTGATCGCCAGCGCCACCATGTATTGCAGGCACCACACCCGTCACCGTTATCAGCCCACCGCGGTTTTTTTGGCAGTAAACCGTTTTCTCAGGCGAATAGCTTACTGGAACAGTCAGGACGTACAGGCATTAACTGGATGCCGGAGTTACCCTGAATAAATGTCCTGCCCCTGACCCCGGGCAGGACAACGCCAGCTTAGCGGGCCATTTTCCGGCCCCGATAACCTGCCAGCAAAAGTATATTCATCGGTAACAGAGGATGATTATGCTTTCGCTTTAGACACAGCCACCATCGCAGGACGCAACAGGCGGCCATTCAGGGTATAACCGTTTTGCATCACCATCAGTACATGATTCGGGGCCACATCTTCAGACTCGACCATCGACATAGCCTGATGTACATCCGGGTTGAAAGGTACGTGAGTTTCCCCCACCACTTCCACACCGAATTTACGAACCGCATCTAACAACGATTTCAGGGTCAGCTCGATACCTTCAATCATTGACGCTAATTCAGGGTTACTTTTATCAGCGACCTGTAATGCGCGCTCCAGGCTGTCGATCACTGGCAACAGTTCGTTAGAAAATTTTTCCAGCGCAAATTTATGGGCTTTTTCGACATCCAGTTCGGTACGACGGCGAATATTTTCCACTTCAGCCTGCGCACGTAACTGGGCATCGCGTACTCCGGTACTTAACGTTGCCAGCTCCGCTTCCAGCTGAGCAATACGCTCATCACGGGGATCGGCTGTGCCTGCATTCTCTGCGGTGGCCTGTTGTTCTGCCGACTGCTCTTCTGAAAAGTGCTCGTTAGGGGTATTCTGTTCTTTGCTGCTCATGAAAATCTCCGCGTTTTCAATATTCGTATCGCCGGTGAGCTTATTATGGGGATCAAAATTACGGATTCAAGGGACTCTGTCATATTGACTGATGTTTTGGTTAGAGGAATTACCGCAAATGAACACTTTTTTTAAATGCATTGGAATTGTCGGCCATCCGCGACATCCGAATGCTCTCGCCACCCATGAAATGCTGTGCCACTGGCTGACCGGAGAAGGCTACCGGGTTATCGTGGAACAACAAATTGCGGCAGAACTGAAACTGCAGCAGGTCAACACCGGAACCCTGGCAGAGATTGGCCAGCTGGCCGACCTGGCAGTGGTTATTGGCGGGGATGGCAATATGCTGGGAGCTGCACGGGTGCTGTCCCGTTATGACATTAAAGTTATCGGCGTCAACCGCGGTAACCTTGGGTTTCTTACTGATCTTGACCCGGAAAACGCTCGCCAGCAATTAGCCGACGTACTGCAGGGGAATTTCTTTACCGAACAGCGTTTTCTGCTGGAAGCCAGAGTCTCCGCCCCCGGAGGAGATCCGCGCATAGCAACTGCCATTAATGAGATTGTGCTTCACCCGGGTAAAGTCGCCCATATGATTGAATTCGAAGTTTATATCGATAATAACTTTGCCTTCTCACAGCGTTCGGACGGACTGATTATCGCCACCCCCACCGGCTCAACGGCTTACTCTCTGTCGGCCGGTGGTCCCATCCTTACACCGGGACTGGAGGCCATCAGCGTGGTACCAATGTTCCCTCATACCCTGTCGGCCCGGCCACTGGTAATTAACAGCAGCAGCATTATTCATCTGCGGTTTTCAGCCATGCGCAGTGACCTGGAAATCAGTTGTGACAGCCAGATAGCCCTGCCCATCCAGGAGGGGGAAGAAGTACTGATCAAGCGCAGTCCGCAACACCTTGATTTAATCCACCCAAAAAACTATAACTATTTCAATACACTGAGCACAAAACTCGGGTGGTCAAAAAAATTATTTTAAAAATTGCGCAGCGTCTCTTTACTGTATAAAAAAGCTGATTATACTGTACAAAAAAACAGTCATGTTTTTACATACAGGTGAATACTATGCTGGCACAACTGACCATCAGTAATTTTGCAATTGTTCGTGAACTGGATATCGACTTCCAACAGGGAATGACCGCCATCACCGGCGAAACCGGTGCCGGTAAATCAATTGCGATTGATGCGCTCAGCCTGTGTCTGGGCACCAGAGCAGAAGCCGACATGGTCCGTCCGGGTGCTGCGCGGGCCGATATCTGCGCCCGTTTTCGCCTGCAGTCATCATCCTCAGCACGCCAGTGGCTGACGGAGAATCATCTCGACGACAATGACGAATGTCTGTTGCGCCGGGTCATCAACGCCGATGGCCGGTCTCGGGGGTTTATTAACGGCACTGCGGTG
The DNA here is from genome assembly GCF_018257525.1 of Tatumella sp. JGM130. NCBI lineage: Bacteria > Pseudomonadati > Pseudomonadota > Gammaproteobacteria > Enterobacterales > Erwiniaceae > Tatumella > Tatumella sp. JGM130. The sequence goes on from NZ_JAERJS010000012.1 coordinate 61,361, forward strand.
CCACTTTCACAGCTGAGAGAGCTCGGACAGCGACTGATTCAGATCCACGGGCAGCACGCCCATCAGCTGTTACTTAAGCCGGAACACCAGCGCCATTTACTGGATGCTTATACTGATCCGACACCGTTAGCCGTGCAAATGCGCCACAATTATCAGCAATGGCACTCGGCCTGCCGTGCACTTGCTGCACTTCAGCAGCAAACCCAGGAGCGTGAATCACGCCGTGAACTGTTACAGTACCAGCTAAAAGAACTGAACAGCTTTGCGCCGGCCGCCGGAGAATATGAAGGCGCAGACAATGAATACAAGCGTCTGGCAAACAGTGGTCAGCGTCTGACCGTCAGCCAGCAGGCTTCGCAGATAGTATCAGACAGCGATGATGTTACCCTGCAATCGCTGATGCACAGTTCCCGTCAGATGGTAAGCGAGCTAATTTCGATGGATGACAGTCTGCTTCCGGTATTGAATATGTTGGAAGACGCCGCCATTCTGATCAGTGAGGCCGGTGATGAATTACGTCATTATTGCGAGCGGATCGACCTTGACCCTAACCGGCTTCAGGAGCTGGAGCAACGTATATCGCGGCAGATTTCGCTGGCACGGAAGCACCATGTGTCTCCGGAAAACCTGCCGGATTTACATCAACAGTTACTGACAGAATATCAGCAGCTGGAATCTCATGATGAAGACCTGGAACTGCTCAGCCAGCAAGTCAGCCAGTATCATCAGGCAGCTCTGGACACTGCACGACAAATGCATCAGCAACGGTGCCACTTTGCAGCGGAACTGTCGGCAAAAATAACCGAGTCTGTTCACCAGTTATCGATGCAGCACGGTAAATTTGTTATTGATGTCAGCTTCCGTGAAGACCGCCTGACCCCCGAAGGGGCCGATTATGTTGAGTTCCGTGTCAGTACCAACCCCGGTCAGCCATTACAGCCCTTAGCAAAGGTCGCTTCCGGCGGAGAAATGTCTCGTATTTCCCTGGCTATTCAGGTAATTACCGCGAAAAAAATGGAAACTCCGGCCATGATATTCGATGAAGTTGATGTAGGGATCAGCGGCCCGACAGCCGCCATTGTCGGAAAAATGTTACGTCAGTTAGGGGAATCAACCCAGGTGATGTGTGTAACACACCTGCCGCAGGTCGCAGGTTGTGGTCATTCTCATTTCTTTATCAGTAAAATAACCGACGGAACAATGACCGAAACCCAGATGCGGTTACTGGATAAACCCGCAAGGCTGCATGAATTAGCCCGTTTGCTGGGGGGAAGTGAAGTCACACGTAATACCTTAGCGAATGCTAAAGAACTTTTAGCCGCCTGATTTGGCACTTTTTTCTTTATCGGAAGTCATATGCATACTCTGCAAAGGTTTCCATCTGGCGAAAGGTCTATTATTATCGATATCTTATCTCGCCGGACGAAACCTGTTACAGGCAGAATTCATCGTTGATGGCAAAAACCGCCTTGCACAGGCACAAGTGTCCGAAAAAGGAATGTATACATGCGCAGTAAAATACTGGCTGCTGCTGCAGTAGTAATGTTGATAACAACTGCAGGTTGCTCAACTCTTGAACGGGTTGTTTATCGTCCGGATATTAACCAGGGTAACTACCTGGTTGCGAGTGATGTCAGTAAGCTTCATACGGGCATGACACAGCAACAGGTTGCCTATACTCTCGGTACTCCGATGATGCGTGATCCTTTTGGCAGCAACGTCTGGTTCTATGTGTTCCGTCGCGAGCCAGGCCATGAGCCAGTCACCCAGCAAACCCTGACCCTGACGTTTGACAGTAACGGGACACTGACGAATATCGTCAACAAACCGGCACTGACAAAAAATTAATCCGAAACCCTTTCGGATTAATAAAAAAAGCGCAGTACCGACTGCGCTTTTTTGTCCCTGAACAGCATAGTAACCCGCCGATATTATTTCTTATTTGCATTGGCTGAGCGTTCAGCCCGCTGGCGGCGCAGCTCTTTAGGATCGGCCAGTAGCGGACGGTAAATTTCAACCCGATCTCCGGGCGATACAACGTCCTGTAATTTTACCGTGCGACTAAAGATACCGACTTTATTTTCTGCCAGATTAATGTCTTTACGTAATGTGGCCAGTCCGGAAGTTTCTATCGCCTGCTCTACCGTACTGCCCTCTGGCACAGTAACGGTACGCAGATACTGTTTTTCCGGTAACGCATAAACGACTTCAACCTGAATATCAGCCACGGTATACCTCTTTCGCCCGCAAACTAAAGGCCTGCACCATACTGTTTGCCAGCTCTTTAAACACCCGGCCAAACGCCATTTCTACCAGCATATTGGTAAATTCAAAGTCGAGGCTTAACTCAACTTTACAGGCATCATCACCCAGGGGCACAAACAACCAGCCACCGGTCAGTTTACGAAACGGGCCATCGACCAGCTGCATATGAATACGCTGATTATCGGTCAGTGTGTTGCGGGTGGTAAATGTTTTACTGATCCCGGCTTTAGAAACATCCACCGAAGCAGTCATTTGATCTGCTGAGCTGTCGAGGATCCGGCTACCAGTGCAACCCGGCAAAAACTGCGGATACGCATCAACATCATTAACAAGCCGGTACATCTTTTCAGCGCTGTACGGAACCAGCGCTGAACGACTAATCTGAGCCATAACACTTCCTGCTTAGTAAAAAACATACCGATCATACCAGTTTCAGAAGTTAAACAAAAATGTCTTCATGCTACCGGCGTGCTAGAATGTGCTTCTTATTACCCCCGTCACGGGGGATGGTTTCTGCGCATAAGTGGTGTAAAATAAGCGATATTATGACTAAGAAAAAAGCTCACAAACCCGGTTCTGCAACCATTGCCCTGAACAAACGTGCCCGCCACGAATACTTTATCGAAGAGGAATTCGAGGCCGGACTCTCATTACAAGGATGGGAAGTCAAATCACTGCGTGCAGGCAAAGCCAACATCAGTGAAAGCTATATTTTGCTGCGTGACGGTGAAGCCTTTCTGTTTGGTGCCACCTTCCAGCCATTACTCGGTGCATCCACCCATGTGGTCTGTGATCCTACCCGTAACCGTAAGCTGCTGCTAAAGCAACGCGAACTGGATTCCATTTTCGGTCGTGTAAACCGCGAAGGTTACACTATTGTTGCTCTTTCCCTGTACTGGAAAAATGCCTGGTGCAAACTGAAAATTGGTGTTGCTAAAGGTAAGAAAGAACATGACAAGCGTGATGACATCAGAGAACGTGAGTGGAAAATAGACAAAGCACGTATTATGAAAAAAGGAAATCGCTAAACTACTGGTGTAGCTTATGCTTTTCCTGATATAGTAACCGACAGTACTTGGGGCTGATTCTGGATTCGACGGGATTTGCGAAGCCCTAGGAGCATGCCGAGGGGCGGTTGGCCTCGTAAAAAGCCGCAAAAAAATAGTCGCAAACGACGAAAACTACGCTTTAGCAGCTTAATAACCTGCTGAGAGCCCTCTCTCCCTAGCCTCCGCTCTTAGGACGGGGATCAAGAGAGGTCAAACCCAAAAGAGATCGTGTGGATACCCTGCCTGGGGTTGAAGCATTAAACTTAATCAGGCTAGTTTGTCAGTAGCGTGTCCATCCGCAGCTGGCAGGCGAATGTAAAGACTGGACTAAGCATGTAGTGCCGACGGTGTAGTAATTTCGGACGCGGGTTCAACTCCCGCCAGCTCCACCATTTTTGATAGGACCACAACCGGACAATAGCAGTGAAAACAGCTATTTAAGGACACTGACCAGACAGAGCGTGGACCTAACAGAGAAAAACAAATGCACGTGAAATGCACGCGCAGTTGGATCCAACCAGAAAGCCTCTGATTAACTTCAGAGGCTTTTCTGTTTGTGTCTAATTGAAACAATTAATCTCGCTTAGCTGAACCATGCCAAGATGCTCATACTGGCCTAAAGTTTTCCTGCAAAGATCCGTTAACTTAAACGAACCTGTGAATTTGCAGTACCTTGCCACTGAGTCAGACCTCTGTTGTGATTGGCCCGCCCCCTGGCGGGCTTTTTTTGATCTCATTCACTTGAAATCAGCCCATCACTGATCAAAAATTGAACAACAATAAGATAGAGCTCATAGGCAACCTCCTTGCCCGCACCAATTTTGCTGGGGGTGCGGGCCTTTCTGGAAACCCTGTGAACCTGCTTATTGTTGTTGAAGCTCAGTCCAGTCTGTCTTACCTCATTCGCACGGGTACTTACTGATTGATAGGGTGCCCGTGCGCTTTTTATCTTATCCCGTAGCCTGCTCAGACAGGAACGGCTGAGTCATTGCCCGGTCGCCGGGCTTTTTTCGTTTCTGTATTATAAGATCGATTCCTTGATCATCCCTTCGCCCAATGACAAAATCCGGTATCATTTCCTTTAGGTGTCGTCATGGCTAAATTATTTGCCCGCTACATAACGATTGGAGTTCTGAATACACTTATTCATTGGGTCGTGTTTGCCATATGCATCAAGAACGATCAGAGTCAGTCGATCTCCAACTTCACAGCCTTTTGTGTTGCAGTCACCTTTTCCTTCTTCGCAAACGCCCGATGGACATTTAGCTCTGAGGCGACCACATTCAGATACATGATGTACGTGTTTTTCATGGGCGCTGTTGCAACCCTCATCGGGGCATCGGCGGACCGGATGCATATGAATCCCGTAATTACGCTCGTCGTCTTCTCCGCAGTGAGCCTTGTATGCGGATTCCTTTATTCTAAATATATTATTTTTAGAGAGAAAAAATGAAAATATCGCTAGTCGTTCCAGTATTTAATGAAGAAGATGCGATAAGGCATTTTTATAGCGACGTTAGATATAAAGATTGCTTGAAACCATATGAAATCGAAATTGTTTTCGTAGATGATGGAAGCACTGACTTCACGGCGCAGTTGATGAAGGATATGCAGGAGGGTGACCCATTAGTTCGGAACGTATTCTTTACCCGAAACTTTGGCAAAGAAGCGGCGCTGTTTGCTGGCATCGAGTGTGCCACCGGTGACGCGATTATCCCTATTGATGTTGATTTGCAGGACCCGCTGGAAGTGATACCTCAGTTGATTGAGCGCTGGCAGGCAGGCGCAGATATGGTGCTGGCCAAGCGTACTGATAGAAGCACTGACGGCCACATGAAGCGCAAGACTGCAGAGTGGTTCTACCGACTACATAACAAAATCAGCTCACCGAAAATTGAAGAAAACGTTGGAGACTTCAGGCTGATGTCACGCGACGTGGTTGAGAGTATCAAGCTTCTACCTGAACGAAATCTATTCATGAAGGGAATTCTGTCATGGGTTGGTGGCAAAACTGAAATCGTTGAATATACCCGCGGGAAACGTGTTGCCGGTACCACAAAGTTCAATGGCTGGAAACTGTGGAATCTGGCATTAGAGGGCATCACATCTTTCTCTACCTTCCCACTTCGCATGTGGACATACATTGGGTTCTTTGTTGCCGGATTATCTTTCCTTTATGGAGTATGGATGATAATCGACAAAATATTCTGGGGGAATCCCGTGGCCGGTTATCCGTCAATACTGGTATCAATTTTGTTTCTTGGCGGGGTGCAGTTAATTGGTATTGGTGTTCTGGGAGAATACATAGGAAGGATCTACATCGAGACTAAAAATAGACCAAGATATATTGCTAAGAACAGCGAAAGGAACCTCAAGTGATCTCGCAAAAAGTTAATAACCAGTTAAAAACAAAGTACATTTTGTTATTAATCCTATTATCAACTGTCATTCTCATTACAAGAAGACCGGACGTTTTTACCCACCCGCAGCTTTGGGCGGAGGATGGTGCCGTTTTTTTGTATCAGGTATGGAATGGCGACATATTGAGTTCATTATTAACGCCTAGGGATGGCTATTTTCAAACCCTGCCAAAGTTAACAATGGCTTTCGCCTCGATGTTCGATTTAAAATATGTTTCATTAATTTCAGTAGTTATCGCGACTTTAATAAGGTTGGCTTTTATAACTTTCATCTTATCATCGAGATTTAATAGTTTTGATATAAGGCTAAGAATATTATTCATTCTTTACTACCTCCTGCAACCAAACGTGCAGGAAGGTTACATTAATATAACAAACACACATACATACCTTGCTATCTATCTGCTTGCCATAATTATCTCTGAAGAGCCTAAAAGTAGACTGTGGAAGGCGCATGACCTAATAGTGCTTGCTGTATCTGGTGTCAGTGGCCCATTCATAGCTCTTCTTGCACCATCCCTGGCTTTAAAGAGGTTGTATCAACGAGGTGGACTTTTTGTAGCTTTTAAAAAAATAAACGGATTCGATTTATTGTTTTCATTGTGCTTTATAATTCAAGTTTCCTCGGTTGTATTTGGCAGTTTTACCAGAACACAAACCTCACTTGGTGCTAACCTTCTACTCTTCTTTGATATCATTTCATACAAGATAATCTTTGGAAGCTTCATAGATCTTAAGTATGTTGATTGGGTTTTTGATAAAGAATTTATTAATGCAGTATTGACATGCATTTTGCTCATTGCTGTGATTTATGTTTTCATTAAAACCAAATGGAAATCTAAAGCAGTAATTCTTTACATTGCATTAAGCTTATTCGTATCGCTATATAAACCTGTAATAAGCCATTCAGGTAATCAATGGCCGCTATTTTTTAGCCATATAGTAGGCTCACGATACTTTATCGTTACAGGAATGGGAGCATTTTGCCTTGTCTTATATTATCTGACTTACGTTATTAAACACAAACCAATAATTTTATACGTAGCCTTTATTGTTATCTTGGTATGCCTTTGTTTTTCATACCGAATGCCAAGGCTAGATAATGTAGGGTACAGTGAAGATATCAATGCTTACAATAAGGCTAGTATTGGCGAACATGTTAGGATAAGAATAAACCCACCCGGATGGGAAATGAATCTTTTGAAGAAATAATTACAAGCCCACTAAATGTGGGCTTTTTATTATGCGTCAGGACCCTTTGGAAGAGCATCTTTACCAGACGCCTCAGCAATGTAAGCCCTCAACGCTTTGCGGTAAGTAGTCCAGTCAGCTTTTGACTTTGCCACCCCCGCCTCCGTGTGCTCACTGCTATAGTCCTCATCCTCAATGCGCTGGTTGAGGGCGGTGATCTGGGCTGATGCGCGGGCATATTCTGACTGCGCGGTGTTCAGGTTCTTCTGTGCCTGTTCTTCCGGGGTGATCACAATTACAGGAGCGGTAAATACCCAGTTGCCTGTTTCATCCTTTTTCGCCATATAACCCGGCCCGACCTGCATGCCGTCGACTATCTTGCATTGTTCGTATTCACTAAAAATCTCGCCTTCACCGTCCCACACGACTGTATTCATGACGAGACCATCTTTAATTAAAGCGTAACCAGACATTATGCGTACTCCCAAACGAGAATCATGCCATTACCACCGAACCCACCGGCAAAGGGTGTGGCGGGTGCAGAACTGCTGATTGCACCTGTCCCTCCGGAGCCAATCCCACCTTGCTTCCCTGCCCCAGACGAAGCATACGGTGGCAGTGGTGCTGATGAGAAAAAGGATCTTCCACCTTCCCCTCCGATTAAATTACCGCTGACGGTGGTAATACCCCTGCCACCATTCGCGCCCCGGGAATTAAATAATCCGCCACTACCAATGCCACCTTCTCCACCTTTAACCTGTCGAACGCTGCCGTCAGCGAACTGCACATCGGCATTCTCACCACCTAATCCACCAGTCGCAGTAACCGTACCGAAAGTACTGACCCCGCCTGGCGCGCCCTGATCACCACCTAAACCTACCGTTAAGGCCTGTGAAGCTGGTGCGGGTTTGATGATGGCTTTAGCATATCCTCCTGCGCCACCACCACTCCCCACAGCCATAAAACCATTTGAGGTGGCTCTTGCATAGCCGCCACCGCCGCCGCCTGCCTGAACCTCAACAACGACTGATTTGGTTCCGGGAGTCGGGGTGTAGATACCGGAAGCAGTAAAGACCTGCACATTCAGCAACCGGCCAGGCGTTAATGACGTCATGCCCGCCTTAAGACTGGCCAGAATAGCTGCAGGCGTACCGTTGTCGAGAACGTCAACCGATGCCGAATCCGAAATAAACTGTGCCAGGACGTAGGCCATTACTGAAGACTGTCTGAGCGCCTTATTAATCTGTGCCGAACTGGCTTTGCCTGCCTGAAAACCGGTCAGCAGCGCCGCCAGTGCCTCATAATCAGCCTGGCTGGTAACGTTGGCGTTATTGCCGATTGCGAAAGGTTTAAAATTATTCGTTGCCATTTACTACCTCGTCCCATGAACCCTGGTCAAAACCAGCTAAATATTGTGTGTCTGAATCAAATGCAAAAAGACGTGATCCGTCTGATGGCATCACCATTTCTTTAACGCGAACTCCGGCTGCTTTTACCGTTAGGTAACCCTGTTTAATTGCTTCAATCAGCTCCAGCGATACGTTGGCAAACTCTATTTCAGGCAGGATAAGGATACTTATGCTCATGTCCTGATTATCGACCACCTGCATTGATACGCCGGAACCGGATAACGCATTGTCGAGAATGTCGGGTAATGTGCCGTTTTGTCCGTTCCAGTTATTGATAGCGATTTTCGCCTTGAGGATGATCCGGTACGTCTCGTCTGAAAGACTGGTAAATCCAGTGTCCGGGTCATACGGGCCCTGCCAAACGCCCTGATCAAACCCGAGGCTGTCCGTATCGAGGGAGAAATAAACCCCTGATATAACCTGACTCACTACACGAGTACGCCCTACCCATTCCCCGATAATGTCTAGTTGCTTTCCAACCGCCGTATCAACGTCGAACGCGGTTATCAGGCTCTTAACTGAAGTATTGATATCAATCAGTGGGCGAGTTGAGAGATCTACATGCTGGACAAACAGGGGCTTACTGGCGTGATAGTTCGTTATCTTCTCTGTATAGACGCTCATGAAGTCACCGTCAGAGTAATGTCATCAACGCTGCATGATGCTGATTCGTTATATGCGATGGTCACATTTCCCGCGGCAACACTGCTATCCCGACCGACTTCAAGGCTCATGACATCGAAGTATGTGCCATTGGAGCTATCAGTACCCACAGTCAGGTTTGCTGCAGAGTACAGTCTCCCCAGATAGAGGCTGTTGCCTATACCTAGGTCATTGATGTAATCGGCAATGGCCTGTTTGATCTGGGTTCCGATAACGGTGTTGTAGCCGGTAAACGCCAAGAGTGTCACTGTCACAGCGATCGGGACGTCGGTTGAGCGTGAAAGATTGATGATGTGCGGGTTACCGTACTTATCATAGGTAGTGACTGACGTACTGCCATAGGTGGTCACCCCCTGCCCCTTAGTGCTACGGATAGCCTCAGCCAGATCGTCCACGTCCCCGCCATCTACAATGGCAGCAACTGAATGTGCTGGCAGCCCATTATCATCAGTGGTTTCCGTGTCATTCTCATACAGCTTGTGACGCGTCACCCCATCGACACTACCAATGGCCCCGTCGAGAGCATCAAATGGCGTCAGGCTCGGCAGGGCTACACTTTGTGTCTGGCGGGATCGTAATTCAGCATCTGTTTCTGCCGCACTTCCGACCGTGGCCTCTGCGGCATTGGTCACAGATACCCAGCCCAGAGTTGGCGTATTGATTTTCGTGATGCTGCCGGCCACTGCCGATACCGCGCCAGACTGTGCACACGTCGCGGTGACTGTAACGGTGCCCGTAGTTAGAATGGTTGTGGTGGTTGGAAGGTTCCAGATCACCCCATTGGCATCTTTAACGCTGCCGTTGCTGATGACGGTCCCGCCGGTACCAGTAATCGTCAGATCTGCCGTTGAATTAACGGCTGCCTGCCGGGATATGCCGTTAATCTTCACGTTCCGGCTAAGCGCGTCAGATTGCGCCGTTGACGGGCTAAACGAGTTGTAGCACTGGATAGCGGTGTTGTTCGCATCATTGATAGCCAGCGCCATCAGCGCGATCATCTGCCCATCTTTACTGTCCGGATCGAGATATGCGTCAGTGCCGTAAATCTGCTGGAAGTAGCCGGTCAGCGTGGACAGTATCGTCTGGTATGCAGGCGCACTTATCCCCTCAGCATCTATCGTTGCCGATAGGCCGAGTGTGTCTAAATCTAAGGCCATTACGCCTCCGAGGTTACTGTGGTTGTTCCGTAGATGGTTTCGACTGTTGCCGTGAATATGACCCGGCGCGTGGAGGTATTAACGGTGGTGCTGAATGAGGTGATTGAGTTAACGCCAGTGGTTTCGAGTATCCGCTGACGGATAGCCATGTTGTAGATGTCCTGCTTCTGTTTATCCAGCACAGACTGAATCCACGGTGTCCCTTCTGTAGTATCGAGGAACCATTGTCCTCGCCATAGTAGGAATCGGGTTTTGATGGCCTGCGCCACCGCCTCCGGAGAGTTGATCAGCCAAGTGTTATCGCCTAGGCCGAAGGAATAGTCACCATCATCTGTTTCTCTGCGATACCTCATTCAGGAACTCCTGTGGTTGACCCGCCAGACTCAACGCCGCTGTGCTTGTGCGACTCGAGACTGATGTCCCCAGCCTTAACATCGTCAGTCGAGGTTATGCTGCCATTAACCTGCAAGTTGCCATTCAACGTGATTTTCGGCGAAGTGATATTCACATTTCCCGACTTGGTGAGCTCAATGAATTGGCTTCCTCTATCGGTTCGGATCTGAACACTGTCGGTAGAAACAGACGATAGCGCTCTCGGGCATGAAGTCGGCCCGGGTATGACAAATGCATCAGACAGGTCATGCATACGGTCATCTACCGGATGTTGAACGCCACCACTCTGCCACCAAAAATCGATACACCGGTCAGCAAAAATGATCAGGCATTCATCACCTTCAGCGATGGGAAATGTCATGGCTACACCACCGCCATGGGGGAACACCACTGGGCAGTCTTGGAGCAACGGCAGAGACTCTTGGGAAATTGTGCCGGTACTGGATGACTTGGCGCCGGTTATCGCTGGCTGCACGGTGGCTGTGCACTTCTCGGCATCGAATGACTGGATTATCCCAGGCAGTGCCACGCGGATACTGCCAGCCGTTCTTTTCCGTAAGGCCTCATCTACTTGCTCACTGCTGCCGGTTTGCGAACTAAGCTTTACTGGCATATTTACTCCATAAAAAAACCCGCCGTAGCGGGTTGCACTCGAATAATAAAACTTATGAGGCTAATGATTGTTCCTTATGAGAATAAGCTCCATCATTGATTTCTAACGTACGGTAATATTGTAGAGCTGCTGGATTTGCCACATAGTCGACAACTCCATGATTATCCTCTACACATTTAATTATTTTGTCGATATCAGTTTTGAAAAATTCTTTTCTTAAATTAACTTTGTTTATTCGATCATTGCTAAGAACGCTATGAAGTTTTGCCTCTAAAGCTGGAGCATCATCGCAACTGATCATTGCATGAACATCAAATTCAAATGGAACACTTGCACCACTTAATTCTGAGATTCTCATCAATGGCTCTAGGCGGCGGGTCATGCCAATTTTAAATACATTCTCACCGAATGATCCGATATTAGAAATCACATATACATGCCCCTGTTTGGTCATCTGTGCCATAGACTTTGCTCGCTCATATTGTTTGTGAACGTCTTCAATCTCTTGCTCCAGCTTGCGGCGTGTCTCTTCAAGTTCTTGGCGATGATCTTCATCTGCAGCTAGTAAAGCCTCCTCTACAGCTTTACGGCGAGCCTCCAGTTCCTGCTCCTTAGCTTCAGCCTCTTGCTGCTGTTTTTCAAGCTCTTCAGTACGTTGTCTTTCTTCCCGCATCTGTCGCTTGATTTCATTCTGAGCCTCTCGCTCATCCTGAGCTTCTTGAAGAGCTAACACTTTACTTCGGAATTCATCTTCAACTGTATTCCAATCTGAATTATCAATAAGCTCAAAGAAATCATATTTTGCAATTAATGACTTGTAAATATCACGTTCTTTTCTTATGTCTTCAAGCTTCTTCTCGAAATTTCTTAATGATAAAGCTGAGAGAAGTGTCTTTCTTTTAAATCTATAAGAATCATCAAGCACTCTCTGAATTTCAATCTGTGCATTTTTGTGTTGATCCTTAAATATTTTCTCGAAATCAAATGCAAAGTCTACTGCTTTATCCAAAACAACCTTACTTCTAGACCTGTAATAAGATATTGTTTTATCTAAATCGGCCATCCTTTCTGTATGTTCGTTATTTCTTATTGTATCTTTAATTTTATACTGCTGAATTACCTTGTCTTTTTCAGATATTGTTTCTTCGAGATTTTTACTGTGATTAGACTTAAGGTCTGAGTAATTTTCAGTATGAATCTTGTTCATTATTTTGTAGGTGATTACACTTGCTATAAGAACTCCAACAAAGAAAACAATCACCAAGTAATCAAATGTATCTAAATCTGCCATTCCTAAACTCCACCAGTCATGATTCAATTCTGGTGGAATATATCACCACATTTAAAATAAAACCTATTTAAATTAAATGTATCATCATTTTACAAACTAACAGCTATTACACTTTGAAGAAGAAATAATCAAAGTTAATAAGCACCCGCCAATTACTTAACTCTCTCACAGTCATACGTCCAATACTGCCGAGGGGCATCCATGTTGGTGCGAATGACTTCGACATTGAGGATGGCTTTGCCGTCACGCTTGATGTAGTCCATGCCTAGCCAGTGCCCTATCTGTTGATCGGGAAGCATCCATTGGTATTTGATATTGCGATAGTCACCATCGGCTTTGAGAAAGGTTATCTTCTGGGACTGTGGCCTCATGTGATTTATGTGAGCAAATCCATCATCACTTGATGATATAAGGAATGGACCACATGTCATCAGTGGCTTTTCCGCCGCACAAGCCATAGTGGAGATGACCAATAATCCTGTAAATAATATTTTTTTCAACTTGGGATGACCCCTTTACCAAGGGTCGACTGTGATACCAAATCCTGTCCACCCTTCGCCAGACAAAGCAGATCCATGTACCAGTTCTGCCCCCGTGTATCACCAGTATAATCAATGCTACCCACGAAGTAATCGCCATCGGTATTTATTGCGGCCGGTTGCGCGCCGGTCAGGCCGTTGACGTAAAGGTTATCACCAGACTGGCTTTCACTGAGTTTGCTAGATGAACCCTGAGTGCTGGCGATCTGCTCATCACTCAACTGTGTACGGTAGACGGATGACTGGTCGAGGCGTATCAGGCCACCCAGCTTGATATTCGGGTTAATCAGGCAGCGGACGTTTACACCGGCACCCATTGTCTGGCGCGGTCGTCCAATCAAGCCAGTGTCAGCATTCAGGATAACGATGCTATCCAGCGGAGCCGACTCTTTGACGATATGAACCTTGTTATCCTCGTACCACCAGTGGGCGTCACATTGTCTGGCCACATCATTGATAATGTCCGAGGAGTTGCCGACAAGAACCTTTGCCCGGGGGAATACCGTTGCTGGCATGTCTGCCACTTCCCCTGCATTTATGCCATATGGCTCAAAGGTCCCCATGGTGGTGTTGAATACGTCATTAAACGTCCATCCGGCGGCAATCGTGGTCCGTACACCGGCGTACATGTGGCCCTGCCAGCTATCGAGGCACTGTAGTAGCACCCATGAGTCTGTGGCGTTATCTTTTCCAGCAATAGAAAAGCGAATGTCTCCATTGAAGATCATGCCCACATTCCGGTCCGGATAATTTCCAGATGCATCCGGCGTTCCGTCGTACCCAGCAAATACGCGAATGCGGGTGAACTCGGTCGAAAGTAGGCGGCTCTGGGTAGTGTTAGACAGGTTATAGATTTTAAAGTTACCCACGAACCCGTTAAATATGGTGGCGGGCTGTTTCTGGATCTGAAACTCAACCTTCAAATCGATCAGGCTCAGGCCATCGCCTTTATCATCGATAACCTGAATCTCGAAGTGGCGCATCCAGTTTTTAGACATTGTTACTCCGTGACAATATAGAGGTTGCTGGTAACGCCCAGGGTGGTGTCTGTCGGATCATCATCACCAGTGCTGTTTATCACATACAGGGAAAATCCTAGGCTGAGATGTGCGTATTGGCCTAGTAGGTCCACGCCGGTCACTAGCGGAATACCGTTGATAATCGCATCGCCGGATGAGTCCATCATATCCAGCGTCCAGAATTCCCCGCGCCATAGTAGTCGGAACTTGTAGGTAACGCCGCTAATGGATGAATCGAACTCCTGATTCTCCGTAGTCAGGGGTAACCGGCTTACTGAGCTTGTCATTTGCAACTCCGATGTTAACCAGCAAGCGTTGCCAGAATGGATTTATTGGCGGTGACCGGCGTTTTTACACCAGTAGACTGCACGGCGCTGGTATTGACCCCTTCGGTCATGTTCTCTTTTTTCGCTAAGGTAATACTCAGCGATTGAGTCAGAATCACCTCTCGCAAGGTCACGGTGATCATCAGCACGTTTTCAGATGTCTTATCCGTGGTGACGTCCAGCGAGCGGATCAGAATATTGCTGTACATTCGCTTTCCGGTAATGACATCGAGAGGTTCACGGGAACGCTGTAGGGCCAACAGTTGCGCGTAAATTTCCTTGGGGCTGGTGCCAATGGATAACCCTATGGATGACGTATCAACCAGATCGGTAAGACTGCCACCACCCGAGAACCCAACTTCCATCACCAATTCAGACGGTCGCCTGTAGGCATGGTCGGCAATAAAGCCCGCCCCGCCTGAGGTAACATCGGTATCGGTAGTTGGTCGCTCTACAGGGTGTTCAGTTATCTCGAGTGCGTCAGAGTGGCGCTCCGAAATGACGACATCAGGGATGATGGTGCCAATTTTTCGCGTTCTCTGGTTGAGTAATACAGAGAGGAAGTCCATTAGCTATTACTCCTGCTCAATTGCTGAGTTGCTCGGGAGTTCACCTGCTCCTGCCGGTCCGCGATCACCCTTCCTGCCTCTCTCGGATTATGGACGTCATGGATATGGATGACCGTTTCCTGATTCAGCGTGGCACCCGCAACTTGTCGAGCGACCGGACTATTCCACTGGCTGTAACCTTCCTGACGGGCCATAGACTGCATAAGGCTGGACATGGTGTCGGGATTGCTCAGGTTAAGCGCAGCATCTGGGCTGACATGCATCCACTTGGCGACATGGGCAATGTAACCTGCCGTATCGTTTTCATTTGGCGGCGCCCACGTGCTCACAATGTCGTTAATCGTCTGAAGATGACGACCAGTGGTTTTACCCGTGAAGTAACGCATTAACTGGTCATGCATTGCTGTCCAGCCACTTGCGGCGTCACTAAATGAGCGAAAGCCGCTAGAGCTCGTCAGATTGCCAGGATTGTTATTTCGGTCTGGCCGGTTTCCAGTGAGATACTGACCAACGCTGCGCGGATCAAAGCCAGTTTTGTTTTTAATCCAGTCAGCAACAGCATTGGCGCTTGATGACACACCGGGGGTCGCATCAGTGGTCGTCTCGCTGCGCTGATCCAGTAATGCTTTACCTGCCGCATAGGCATCTTTCCAGCGACCATCCTTGATAGCATTAAGCATCTCAGCGATGTAATTCAACATCTTCCCGAAGTCGCCGAGGTTCTTTGTGAGATTTGAAAAATCCCACTCACCTGTCCACTTCTTCGGGTCGATGCCAAACAGCTTCAGGAGGCTGCTCTCGAGGCTCTGGACGCCCTTAATCGCGCTATCGATGTCAGGCTTCCATTTCGCCCAATCAACGAGCGACTTGCCGCCCTCCTTCCAGGTCTGGTAGTCCTCAAATAGGAGTGCAATCGCTGAGCCAAGGGCGATAATTCGGCCAATCGGTGACATCATGAATGCGCTGTTAAGCACCTTCCATGCAATAGCCAGCGCGCCAATCACCTCAATCACTCTGCGAGTGCCAGCCTCGAGGCTTCCCCACCATGACAATACAGAGCCCGCGCTCTCTATTAGGCGGAACACAATGCGCGTCAGCACATTAGCCAGCCAGAGCATCCCATTCGCGCCCGAGGTGATAGCCCCTTCGATCTTCGGGAAGTTATTCACCACCTGATGGCGCAGGTTATCAATCGAACCCGCCAGACCGCCTGCCAGCGTAGAACCGATTTTGTCCCGCGCCATGCCGGCCATTAGGCCAAAAGACCTCAGGCTGGTCATAAACACATTTGACTGGCGGGCTGCGATATCGGCGTTGTAACCAATGGCTTTAGCCATCTGGGTATATTGCCCAGAGAACTGACCAAGCCCGCGGCGCATTGCCATCAGCGTGTTTTCATCAATCCCCAGCATCTGGGCGAACTGATTAGCCCTGTAGTAGGGCATCTGGCTCAATCGTTGGCCTACGCCGGTGAAGATCGCCGACATATCCATCATGTGGCCATGCGCATCGCGGGTCTGTACGCCCAGCCGATTCAGGAAGCCTTCGCCGCCGGGGTTGTTACGCATGAACCGGGCAAGTGATTCCAGTGAACCCCTTGCACCTTCTACGCTTCCACCGACCTGTGAGGCTGCATACCCAATGGCCTGAATACCTGCCACCGTTGAGCCGGTGCGCTGTGACGCCCAATAAAGCTTGTCCAGCCCTGCTGCAATATTCGCAGTAAACGCCACGACAGACAGCGCTGATGCCTCCACAGCCGCTGCCATCTTCACAGTCTTCAGCGTGACACTTACCAGTGTCTGCTCAAACTTCTGCTGTCCAGACTGGTCTACCTGAAAGCCCAGAGAGACCAGGAAGTCCTTAATTGTTTCAGCGTTCATTCGCCTGCTCCCATCGTCTTATTCGGGCCTCGTTATCTGCCTTGAGGTCAAGCCAATCATTCATCAGGGCGATGTCAAAAAGGCTCAGTGAGCCGTCTTTCAGCGCCCCATAATGACAAAGCCCCGAATCAACGGGGCGCATCAGGTAACCAAGGCCATCAGGCAGTGAGTCGAGTGTCAGGCCGACTGCTGGACTTGCATCTCGCTGGCGGGGGCTTCTGGCAAAAAATCACCAATGTTCTCCCCGATTACCTTTCCGACGATCTGCAACATGGCAGGCAGGTTAATGTCATCGAACATCAGAACGCCGCCATTGGAAACCGCTGTCCAGTTGCTACCATTCTGGCGTGAGACTGCTGCGAGGCATGGCTTCATGATGGCTTCTACGCTCTCTTCCGGCATATCTGCCAGCACACCTGCTACCTTTGGCAAGGCCGCAGTAATGGCCTTGGTGATTTTCTCTGAGTCTCCGGCCGCATCACGAATGGAGGACAGATCAGAGGTCATGCCGGCCAGAACCGGCAACAACTTACGGGCAATGCGAAACTGTGCAAACACGTCCAGTTTTGCAGTGCGGTACTGCTGGCCATTAATTTCAAACTGCATCATCTACCCCTTAAAATGTTCCCAGAACTTCATCGATTTTGCCGCAGTCGAATACCCACTCCACGGTCCCGCCTTCTTTGGCGTTGACGTGATCTGGCTGCTTCTGGAACGCTACGGTGCGGGCAGTGGTGATGTCGCCGGACTCATGGTTACGGATAACAATGATGTTATTCCCCCACGATGCGGATGACAGGCTCTGCTCGTTGTAGGCCAGTGAAAGTTGCTTATTTTTAGGGGACGTTTTGAGAATCCGGACGGTAATGGTTCCACTTTTGCCAGCATGCAGAGAGTGCATAACCTCACCGTCAGCGCCGACGGTCATGGTGTTCTTGCTCTCTGACATGGTGACGGTGATGCCCTCTTCGGAGTTACCAGAGCCATAGCCCAGGTCGATACTCCCTGACGTGCCGGTAAGCGATGCCGACACATCCATAAAACTATAAGTTGCCATTGTTCACCCCTTAACGAACAACATTAATCTGCACATCGGCAAAGTGGACAGCGCCTGCCAACTTGATGGCGCATTGGATGGTTGGCGATTTACGCGCCTCACGGTCGGACTGGCTCTGAGACGTGAGTTTATTGGCATAGACGTAATAGCCCTTAGTCAGTGTGTCTCCGGATGACAACTCGCCGATATCGTCACCATTCCATACGCCCGGACCAACCAGTCCATTATCCGCAGCCTGTGCCAGCGACTGCTCAACATTGGTCACCAAGCGAGTGATACCGGCTTCAGTCTGGGGGATCTTCGTGGTTGACGTGTACAGCAGGTTAAACAGATTGGTCTGTACATAGTTTTGCAGCCAGTCCAAACCATGGCGCTCATCAAAGAAATCACCACTTGCCATGACACCCTGCTGAAGAATTGCGGTGTCGTTGTCGTAGTAGACATAAACGTTGCAATATTTCGCATCCAAGGCCGCAGCCTGAGAGGACGTCAGTGTTTCGTAGGTGATGCCAGGCTCAGTCTTGAACTTCAGGGTGATCGTGGTGTTTTCACCGGTGAAGTCCACAGTGAATGCACGACCGAACATCGAAACAGCCGCATATTTGCTGGAAGTTGAGTACTGCGAGAAAGTGCGCGTGTAACCCGCGGCTTTCAGCTTGTACGCAATATCATCTGTCGCAGAGGACGAAATGGCATCAGCAGCAGAAGTGGTCACACCAAAGGTGCGGCTAACTGTCGCTGCCTCGATTGCCGCAGCCACCGTCAGGACATCAGCATCAGCAATATCGTCACTGTCTGCCAGATGGATACCGTACCAACTGGTATATTCCAGTACCGCAGTGATAGCATCAGAGGCAGTTTCAACGCTGCCGGTTTCAGCGGTAGCCAGCGTTTTCGCCCAGCGCCCAACATAGACTTGAGTAGGCTTCGGAGACTGCGAAAAGAACACGGTGGCTGCGAGATATTCCGGGCTGGTCGAGCCGAAGTCAGTTGCGATATCGTCTGGGTCGGTATACAGACGGATACGTTCACTGACAGGAATAATGGTGGATGTACCGAGGATAAGTAACGAGCCAAAATTGCGACCCGTTGCTGCTTTCGCTGACATGCTGACGTCAACGGTCACAACATTTGAGACAGGCAAGCCCTGTGTCATAGTTAATCTCCAAAGAATTTGGTTTCTGCCGATTTGATTGAGCGGATCGCGTAATTGCGCGTAACTTTCCGGCGGACAGTGATGGCAACGTCATAGCGACGCACCCATTGGTTATTGATAAGCTCAGGGAAGTTGATGGCATCGCCGATCTGCTGAAGTGTCATTCCTGACGCTTTCAGTGTTTCATTGCTTTGCTCGACAGATGCACCGTCCCGAAAGGCAGTGGCCATCGACATGCCGGCAGGCCCATAGAAAGATGCGAGGCAGTCGATAGACTCATGACGAAAGAGATCGTCAGACTCAGAGTCAACCGCAGACATGGCAACCGAGTAATCCCCTCTGATGCCGGTAACCCCAAAGGCGCACCAGTCGGTCAGTGATGATAAAAGCGGGGCCTGCGTCTGCTGCCATCGGGCACGGACCATGCCGTCCGGGTAACCCGACACCCCTTTGAACCATCGGCTGAGCAGTCGGTCGAGGTCATCGCCATATACCGCATCGGTGCTCTGCTCTGTGAGGTAACCCGCTTGCGTTGAATCAGATGCCATTTGCAGCACCCCCATCAAACGGAAGCAGCTCACAGTGAGCCTGAACGAAGCCGGCGCCATACTCGGTGTAGTAGTCCACAAACGACACGCGATAATCACGGCCACGGTAGGTCACCACATCAGCATCGTTTGTGCTCGTACCCTCTGTGAGAATAAATCTGGTAATGACGAGGATAGCCCCTCGTACTACCTGGCCAGCTTCCATCCTGGCATTTTCCAGTGACTTATCGACGGTGACCACACCAGCAAACGGCAACTGACTTGTTGAGTTAGTCGTGAATCCATCTGCGTCTGTGGACTGTGCTGACCTGGAACAAACAAGCGAAGTATCGAGAAACTCCGGAGATAGCAGGACATCACTGACATCAAGAGTCGGCATCTTTATCCCTCACGATGTAGGTGATTGAGTCTCGGTATTTCCCGGTGTCAACCAGTGGCATGGCATTGGCATTGTTAGGCTCCCCTCCATTAGCCCTACTTTTCATCTCAGCAATCGCGCCTTTCCTACCCTTTCTGGCTCTTGCTGCAACAGTACTGTCTGCTAAGGGTGCAAACCCAGATTGGTCAATGACGCCCTTTACCGCATTGGCGGCTAGGAATCCCGCCTGATTCAGATCACGTGTCGCCGCACCTTCGTTACCGCTCAATGTTGCTTGTGCCGCAGATTTCAGCAGCGGGAGCGTTTCGGTCTGCGCACCGCGAACTCCAGGCACCAGATGTGGCCTTGCAGGTATATTCCTGGCCGGTGAGCCGTTTTCGTTGATGAATCCGATAGCAGCATTGCCGATATCATCCCCATCACGAACGTTCTCCGACTCAGGAATCCCCACAAGGACGTCTTTTTTACCGATAGCCTTGAGTGCTTTCAGGATGTCAGCGCTCTTATCAAGACGCGTGGTTAAGCCTGATTTCATAGCTGACGCCCTCCCGCACCGAACATGCCGATCAGTTGCCAGAACTCAGCACCATAGCGGGTGTAGTTCCAGAATCCTGCATCAGGATTAAGTGTCGTGCCGTTGTCATACGACACAGACACCTTATCCACTGACTTAGACGCCACAACACCACTGGTTGAACCTGTCGCACCACCTACCGCTGAAGCTGCTGAATCAGCCGCATAGAGCGTGAGGTAGTGCGCCACAAATAACTCCGCGAAATACGGGAATAGCTTCACGCCCGTTAATTTTTCAGATAACAGAGTGTCAGCCAGCGTAAGTCGGAAGTTTATTTGTGCGTCAGGGAACTTAGTGGTGTTAGAGAACTGCGGGAAGTCTGTTCGGAACTGGTCAGCATCAGGCAACGATGAATTGTTGCTCATGCCAGGCCACCTTAGATTCCATCCATGTAGGCCATGGTTTCTTTGTACACTGGCTCAACCGCACCCAGCTTCCCGTAGTAGGTAACCAGCTGATACAGGCCACGATACTGAATCGGAATTGAACGCAAAGGTACCATCGGGAAGCGGACATATTTTTTGTCGTTGGTGTACGCCATCATGCGATCGGCATTTTTAGAACCACGACCTTTAAGCCATTTCACTGGACGGATATTCAGTGGAACACCGTTGTTGTGATAAGCAATGGTGTTGGTGCTCAGGTAAGTCAACAGTGACTGGTTACCGGCGGTAGAAACGATGATAGACGCCAACAGTGCATACTGCTCAGGTGGCAACAGCAGATCGGTAGGAACTACAGAGTAAGCCGATGCCTTCCAGGCTGCAGTTAACAGCGTGTTGATGCTGTCGCGGATTTGATCTGGCGTTGATGTTGCCCAGGTCGCGGCAGCGCTTGCAGTGCTAACGCTGCTTTGGTTCAACAAGCCACTTACTTTCAGATCCGTGTCACCGATGTAAACTTGCTCATCGGTGTCCATGTTCCATTTCAGTTGCATACCTTCGTACTTCTGGCTGTCAATCGGGCGACCAACCTGTGCGGCGGCTGCCAGCTCAACAACGGTCCAACCAAGCTCTTGGCCCCATAACTGGAGCGGGAATCCCTGCTTAACCAGGTCGAGGTTAACACCAGAAATCGCAGTTGAGTCTTTGCCGATCCAGTTTTTACCAGACGCTTTACCGCCGGTACCGGATGCTGCGAAGTTGCTCAGGGTGAAGGATGAGATGTCATCTGCTATAGAGACATCTTCGCGCAACTGAATGTCACGGCTCCAGGTATAGGCTACCAGAGGCATATTTAGTTTCTGATCCAGGCGTTCAAGCTCGCCAATCAGGAACGCGCCAGTTGAATCGATAGTGGCGCGGTCATAGGTTTGTAATGGCATAAATCACTGCTCCTTAAATATTGTAAGCCACTTCAGCGTTGCCGTCGGCATCGCCAGCGCCGGTAAACACCGCGCTCGGAATCTGAATAACCGTGGCGGTAGCTGTGGTGGTCGTACCATCGGTGGTTGTGGTATCGGTCGTCGGTGCGGTAGCGGTGATGCTGCCGGTACTCAGGTCGAAATAGACCGAGGCGTTTTTGGTGATCGCCGTTGCATCGCCGCCAACGTTGACGTTGATGTAGCCACGCTTGAGGATGTCACCCTGCTGGTTGCCACCAGAGGTGACGTTGCGGGCGAAGTCAGAGGCATCAGTGGTCGGCCACGGACGAACCAAGAGACCAACGATGTCGCTGGCAGTGTCAGTCGATGCCAACGGCACGAAGTTGTCGCCGCTGTATTTACCCGGTAACCCGTAAGCCGAGAACACATTGGTTGCGTCCAGAATGGCAGGTTCAGTAGTCAGGTCCTGAGGGCGTGAAATAGCCCCGGCAATGCCCGCAGGCATCCGGTACAGATATGCTGTCATGTGTTTACCTTATTTTTTAGACCAGAAGTCGCGAGCGGTCTGGTTGAATGAAGCGGGGGTTGTTTCGCCAATCGACAATGCGTTGTCAGTAGTGCGACCACGGGTATTACGGGTTTTTGCCAGTTCGGAAACTGCGTTGAATGCCATGTTTACAGCTGACTTTGGCAGTTTGCTGATAGCGGAATCACCTACCACAGCACGAACCAGTTCCTTATCGGCTGCCTTTAACACATCCCGCTTGAATGCTGTTGGTTTGGATTTTTCCGGGATCTCATATCCAGGGACGATAATTTCAGCACGGGATGCACTGTCACCCGTTACCTGACCTTCTTTTTCATCATCTTCAGAATCACCGGTATTTTCAGCAGGATCGTCTTCTTCGCTGTCACCAGTTTTTGGGGTAAGCAACTCAATTAACCTGTCCAACTTTTCATGGATAGCCGCTGAGTCGTCATCACCAGTCAGGCCTTCCTGTTCAGGTTTCTGGGGTGGAAGGGAATAATTTGGCGGTGTCTCGCTGTCACCACTGGCCATTTCCGCCAGTTCTGCAATATCATCCGCGTCTCCGGTTTTCACTGCCCTGGCAAATAAGGCCAGAAATCCGCTTTTCTTTTTGGGTTGCATAGAGTCTTTATCTCCTATTGCGCAACGTGAACCAGCACGGCCTTTATCAACCAGTGCCACATGATTACCAGTGATCATCTTCTGCTTTGCTCTGCCCGGGCTAATCTGCTCATAGTCAGCATCATAGCCGCAGGAGACTTCCCGCAGCCCTTCATCAATGGCTTGTATCGCCTCAGCAGACTTGACCACAAGGTCTGCCAGCATAAGGTCTGAGTTAATCCCATCACCGCGCCGGACGTTCTGTAGGTGCCCCATAGAGAGATCACGCCAGTTTTCCGGGTTTATGAATAGGATGCCACCGTCAAGGCCGTGGGGATGGTCGATGGTGATGCTCATGCCCTCGAACGAGGCTAGTGTCTGTTCGCTGAATACTTCGTCCTCGTGCCGCTCAACCACAATGAGGCCGCCGGGTGATGGCTCGATATCTGGCAAGTCGTCGGCTGTGTAGGTCTGCTCCCCTGTCCGGGCGATGGGGACGTCTTTGCAAAGCAATCCACCATCAGCCATTTGGAAGCGTGTTTCACCCAGCTTGGTATTGAAGAAATATTTCATTCCACCACTATGACTTCTGTCTCCGGTTTTCCCTGATTTACCCTGATATCTGCGTGATATTTCCAGGAAGGACCTGGGATTATTGCTTAGGAATTTAATAAGTAAGTCACGGGCATCTTTATTGTCAGGAGCTTCTTTGAAGAGTGCCTTTACCTTTTCATTAAACAAGGCATCACTATCGTTTTTGGCGGGCTTATTTATCTCTTCACGCCAGGACCGATATGCAACACTCTGCCTTTCGTTCAGTTTTATCTTGTATTTACCGGAAAGTGGTGACTCAGGAATGTTAAGCTCAGCCACAGGAGTACTGGATATTTTCTTGCCAGCATTGGAAATATTCTCCCCGTTAAACTTTCCGCCCATTCCGGCCTGAACTACACCTTCTTTATTTATTAATACAGGAGAGCCACTACCGTTATTTGGATGTACGGTGATCCACCTGTCACCATCACTATCGATTGATCTCTTATCCACCGACCAATTGTTAAGTACATTTTTCATTGTTCACCTGTGAATTTCAGGCATAAAAAAGGCCGCCTAAGCAGCCTGTTGTGGATTTCTGAATACGACCTCTGGGTAGCATCGGCAGTTCGGGACGCAACCAGCATGACCGGTTAAGCCATCCAGTGTGGGCGGCCTATCCCACGCAACAAACTTACCTTCCATTTCTTTATGTGAGTGCCGTACGTCACTATCATGCGCTGTACGCCAGATATAACCTACTGACCCAACTGATAGTGCACGAGCCTGAGTTAGTGCACCATTCGCTCGCCCGATCTCCGTTCTGGCAATCAGCTTCGCCCGTGATTCTGCCACTTCGCCAGTGCGCATGATTTCTTTCTGCAGCACTGATGCCCGCTCACCATTTACCACCGCCTCAATGGCTCGGTTCTGGATGTCGTATACGCGGTCAGCGGCCTCGATAGGAAGTGACTTCATGTACTTCACCTGTTCATTAACGATTGAGCGCATGACGTCACCAATAGGCGTGTCATCAACAATATCTTTCAGTCCGTGGTGAATTTCCCTGCTCATCTGCCGCCACTGTTTATCATTTTCTCGCAGTACGCCGGAAGCAAATGTTTGGGCAATACGATTAGCCCAGCCGTCAATTATCTGACTGTACGCATCGAGGTTAGCCATGATTTCGGTAACGCTATCGTTGGAACCATCGTAGGTACCGTCTACGATACCGCCCACTGCCTGCGCTATCTTGCGTAGACTGGTTCTGTACCGGCTCTCCACGGGCGTGCTCCGGAGGGGTTTCTGCTTCCTGTCGGAAGTCCGGAGGCGGTTCGTTTTCCGCATCGTTGATATCCTCGTCGGTTATTGACGCGCCAATGCCGGTCAGGTCGGAAAGCTCACGCATATCAGTCATAGCGGCCTTCTTCGGCAGCAGGTCATTCTCATATGCTGAGTTGATCGCATTGATGAGGTTCACTGCCACCGTGGAGCGGTCAAGGTCTGACATCTGCCACAGTGGGTTGAACTCAAACGTGAAGTCATCATCAATAGGCTGACCCAGTTCAGATCGGCTGATAATGTCGATGATTCTGCGAAGGGGGTTACGTAAGCGGCGCTCCTGCTGGCTACCGATGCCGTCATAGTAATTCGCTAGATCGGCGTCACCAGTAGAGAATCCCTGTGGGGACTGGCCAAATAGCCGAACCAGCGGGATGCCGACAGCGCCGGATATCTGCTCAGAGAACTGACTGAGCAGTCCGTCAAGGCCACCGAATGAATACTGGTGCGTTTCAAATGTATCCTTGGCATCCATCAGGGTCATGCCCTCATTGGACTGGAACTGACGGATCATGTCGATGTGCTTTAGCAGGCCGTCATATGCAGGACCGCCAAGGGTAATAAGCTGACGTAGCCCTTCCACGCTGTACGTGCGTAGGTGAGCCTTGAAAATAAGCTGTGCCGCGCCCTGTGTAGAACTGTCGTAAGCCATCAAACGATCGAATATGCGCTCAATGACCGACATGCCCCACTCATTTTCGGTGATTTTCTGCTGGTATGGCAGTGTCACACCATCAAAACGAATCAGCCGACTGTGATGAATGTGCCACCCCTGCAGCCCGGTTCCGGTAGTCACCAGGTCGTAGAACTTCGGCATCGTGTAATGCGGGCCGAGCTCAGTGATACGTTCAGTCAGGTTTGGGTTAACCTGCCAGCGGTCAAGAGGCAATATCCCTTTAAATGCACCACGACCGATAGTCTCCGGCCGTAGTGGAGTTGAAGGGTCCTGCCCGTCAATCATGATATAGCCAACAGCCCCACCATAGAGCCGTGACCACTTGATGATATCGTTCAGTTTGTCCCAGATTTCCAGAGCATCGAACTGGCTCTCAATCACACCCCTGGCTTTCGGGTCAATCTCGGAAGTGATCCGGATGCCTTTGCGGGTCATATCGTCAGCAATACAATCGACTGCTGCGCCAATAATCCACGATGACCGGTAGCACCACTCGATTTCAAGCCGGTTGCGTGACGTGAAATTAGGGCGATACTCACCGGCTGCGCTTTGGTTCTGGGTCTGAATCCCGGTACGGGAGACAAAGTTGTTGTAGCCGTCAGCAGTTTTAGTCCCGCGGCGGTTTCTGTTTTTTCGTGACATATTCCCTCGCGGAATTGATTAAGACTGGCGACCGAGTGACATCCAGGTGCCTATTCCTCCGTCAGAGGTAATGTACCCGTCCAGGCCGTAGCGTATGGCATCCCAGCAGTGATTATGGGCGTCAGCAATTACCGGCAGAACGTCACCGGTTATGCGATCTGTTTTGTAGGAGTAAAGACGAGCTTCCTGTGCTGTATGCTTACAGCGTGGGTGAATAACGATTTTCTCGAATCCGCGCAGGTAGGTGATGCCATCTTCAACACAACCTTGCCACTTTGCTGCAGCAGCGATGTCAAACCCCTGCCGTGACAGGTAGCTGATTGTCTCGGGTCGTGCGGCATCTCCCTTGATAGGCCAACGTCTTACCTCGGGGACCGAATCATAGAACTGCGGCATTTCGTCAAGCTCGACTCCCACCCCGTAGCACTCATATTCGATGTACAGCCGGTTATCGAGCATGAACATGCGGATGAGCGTATTCGGGTCTTGGGCAAACCCGAAGTCAGCACCGAAGAATAGCCGATCTGCTTTCTGCCAAAGATCATCAGGAAATTCTTCGACAATATACTTGCCGGCAAGCACCTGTTTCTCAGAGTTTTCGAGGTAAGCACCTTCCCACACCCAGCAGTAGGACGCATAGTCCATATTGCGAAGGTCGCGCAGCCTCTCACTCTCAAGCACATCAGGGAACCACGGGTTATCTGTATAATTCATCTCAACGACAACTATTTCGTCATCATCGACTTTACGGAATCGCTTATCAGTTGCGCTTCCGTCCATTTCAGGGTTCCAAGTCACCCAAATTTCAGACCCTTCTTCACGAACGGTGGGTGACAGCTTGCGCCAGGCGATTTCACTAACAGACTCAGCTTCATCTACCCAGCAAAGTAGGATCCGGGCTTTTGATTTAATGCTGTCCAAGTTGTGACGCAGGCCAGCGAAAACATAGGTCACGCTCTTATCGATGGTACGGATGTACTTTTCACCGATATCGAAGTTAGCTGCCAGCCAAGGAACTGAGCGTATCGCCTGCTTCACTTCCTCCATACTCGACTCTTCCAGAGAGTTCATGAACTCACGGGCGCAGAGGATCACGCCTGACTCGCCGTTCATCATAGCCTGGTAGGCTTTAACAGCTGTCATTAGCGCAAATGTGCGAGTCTTGGCGCTACCACGCCCACCATGTGAGCAGCGGTAACGTTTATTTGTAGCGGTGAAGAGTGGAGCAAGTTTGGCTGGTATGGGTAGCTGTACGCTACTCATGCTTTGGCTCTACCGGCAGTAGCTGGATGACAGTTGGCTTCGGCGTCATGCTGCCGTCAGAAGATTTGTTGTCTACTTCGGCTTTATCACTGTACCCGTGATTAGCCAACATCAGTTTAGTTATCGTTGGATTGAAGTCGCCGACAAGACCTTTGTTGATGAGCTTATTTTCCTGCAGTGTCTTTATCGCCTCTAACGTGCCCGAAAACTCTTCATTTTCCTTGGCGTATTCCTGAGCAGTTGACCGGCTAATACCTAAATAGCAGGCCAGCCCGGCAACGCTTGGAACAACGTCCCCTACTGTTTCATAGCCGCCCATTAAGTAGTCTTTAGCCTTACTGATGCTTTCGGCCAGTTTACTCGGGCGACCTACTTTGTTTTTAGTCGCCATTATCTATTCCTTGTTGATTGCATTAAACAGCACCCGGACGGATGCTCTGTGATGCAGAGAGCCGTTGTAGAAGTGGCTCTCGGGTTGGTTAGGCAGCTACGAAACCGGAGTCACGTGGCGATTAGAGTCGATACCCATATTCCGGGTAACGGTAGCGCAGGTTTACGCTTTGCTTTTTAATCATGCACTTAGCACACATTTAGAACCTGCCTCAAAATTGAGGAGGGCGATACGGGAATCACCGTAACGGGGTTTTGCCTGCTAGGATTGGTTGTTTTTTGTTTTCGACGCTCTCAAGGATTCTTTCCTTTCTTTCAACGTCATTAACACCTCAATCAGCACATCGACATTCTCTACGCAGGCGACCCCATCGGCCACTCGACCACACGAGAAGTAATCTACTGCACTTTTAAGGTATCGCTGAGCCGTTACCAGTTGAGACTTTTCGTCTTTAGTCACGACCGTTTCCTTCCATAATCATCACCATATCTGGATTGCTAAGGCTCATGATGTGCTCATGCTCAATAGCCAATGCACGCTTTTCTTTCTTCCTGTCGTTCATCAAGCGACTTCCGATCGTACCCTTGAGCTTTGAGCGAGTCTCTTTGATAACTAATTTATGCTGAGCCTCTTCACCGATTGCGGCACGGCGGCGAAGCTGCTCCGACATCCAATTAAATGCTGCGATAAAGTTTTCTTTAATGGCTGACGCGGCATGACCAGTAAAACCCATGATTAGAAACATGCATCCATCGCGGGAGATATTCATCATCGGCTGAATGTCGCCATTTTTATCAATAAAATCAGTGGGCTCATAATTGAGCCGCTTAAATTCATCCGAGCATTTTAGGTTTCTAATCGCGAGCAATACGTTTTTGTGCTTCTTGCCAAAGTATTCTGCGACCCTCACTGATGTTGTCATCAGCTCGCCGCCAGACACGGTCACCATTTCACGGAAATCGAAAGCTGGTAAGACTGTGGGATTATTCATATCGGCATTTCCTTTTAGTGGTGAACCTTGTCACACAGGAAGACAGCCCTCAGAAGGCATCCGACAGCCAGCCGAATTCCTCAAGGGTCACCCTGAAAGGTTCTGAGTTTTTTGCGCGTGTGAAGCGCCAATAAAAAAGCCCACCGGTTAAAGTGGGCTTGGGGAGTGAAATTACTTGTCGGGTAATCACAATCGAGGCCACCGCAGTGATGGCCTCTGTTCTGATTACTTTTTCACGCTGACAGCTTTAGCGAAGTCGATAGCCAGCTCTTTGTATTCAGCGCCGAATCGTTCGGTTAGTTCTTTAACCACGTCATAGAACTGGCTGAGGTCACGTTCCACAGTTGCCACAACTCCAGTATCAGTTGACGCTGGTTCAGTGGTGGCTGGATGTACGGTATCTGCCACTTCTGGCTGAACTACGGCTGGCTGTTCTGCTACTGCGGTCTCGGTTACTAATTGGTCTGCCATTTTCTCTTTCTCTCGGTTAAAAAGGCTGATTAGCCAGGTGATGAATTTCATTTGATGATTTCCCTGATGTAAGCCTGCAGGCCGTTAATCTGGGCGGTGGCCTGGTTTAACTGGCTTCGGAGGGTGTAATAATCTTGTCGAGCGTCTGGACTGAGTTCGGCGCTGGTTGCATTAGTGCGGCTGGCGGTGCCGGAGGTTTTGGACACTCCGATTGGACAGACTGCTTTGATACGCAACCGGACAGCACCAGAGTCAACGCTGTTGCGCAGAAAACTGATTTCATCGTCTTTCGCCTTAATGGTTGTCTGGTACTGGGTGTCGATGTCAGAGACAGCCTTCTGTTGTGCCTGCATCGTAGTGATAGTGCTCTGCAATTGGGCGGAAAGCGCCTCAGATTGCGAGAGCGCCGCTTTCTCTGTCAGGTAGGCTGAGTGCCAGTGAATAGCGGTGAACCAGATGCCGCCGCATATGCACAGCAGGAACGCCAGAATAAACGCCAGATAACGAAGGCTCATTCGGTACCCCACATGCAGACTTCACGCTCAACCTGTCGGCGGTTCATCAGGCCAGTGGATTTAGTCCGTCCGATGTACACCCAGCGGGTGAGTGAATTACAGGCCTCGGCATAATGGCCGGCGTTGAGCTCACGCAGTAACGATGACCGAGAGAAGTTACCGGCCCCCACGTTAAACACGAAACTGGTCAGGGCCGCTTCCTGCATTTCATTCATCGGGACCTTTACCAGACGGGTGACCGACCGGTTGGCGGTAGCAATGTCCGCAGACAG